>DATFGD010000210.1:0-16325 GCA_035249725.1 Burkholderiales bacterium | reverse complement strand
CTTCACGGTCAACCAAGGATTGCACCGCCGAGCCGAAGCCGTACCAGCCCGGCAGCATGATGCGCGAGAGCGACCAACTGAAAACCCACGGGATCGCGCGAAGGTCTTCGATGGCCCACGAGGCTTTGCGCGATGCGGGGCGGCTGCCGATGCGAAGCTCGGCGATCTCGGCGATCGGCGTGGCTTCGCGGAAAAACTGCGTGAAACCGGGTGTTTCGTAGACGAGATGCCGGTAAGCGCGATAAGCCTGCTCGCTCAGCGCTTCCATCACGTCCCACCAAGGCGCTTGCTTTGCATCAGGCTCTTCTGGTGCGAGCACGGTCGCCTCCAGCGTGGCGGCCGCAATCGCTTCCAGATTGCGCCGGCCGATGTCGGGGTCGGAATACTTGCTCGCGATCACTTCGCCCTGCTCGGTGATCCGGATGCGGCCGTTCACGCTTCCCGGCGGTTGCGCGAGGATCGCCTGGTAGCTGGGGCCGCCGCCTCGACCCACAGTTCCACCCCGGCCGTGGAAGAGCTGCAGCGGGAGGCCGTGCCGCCTGAAGACCTTCACGAGGCCGACTTCGGCTTTGTACAGCTCCCAGTTCGAAGTGAGAAAACCGCCGTCCTTGTTGCTGTCGGAGTATCCGAGCATGACCTCCTGCGCGTTCCCGCGGCTCGCCAACAGCTTGCGGTAGTACGGGAGCGTAAACAGCGTGTCCATGATCGCGCTGCAGCGACGCAGGTCTGCGATCGTCTCGAACAGCGGAACGATATTCACCGCGAGAGCAGGATGCTGCCCGGGGACGAGCAGGCCGGATTCTTTCAGCAGCAGCGCGACCTCCAGCATGTCGCTCACGCCGTCGGTCCGTGAAATGATGCAGGTGGGGAGCGCCTGCGCGCCATAGCGTGCATGGATCAGGGAGGCGGCCTCGAAGATCGCGAGTTCATTGCGTGTATCGGCGGTGTATTCAACGTACGGCGATTTGAGGGGGCGCATCGTCGCAAGCTCGTGCAGCAGCAGCGCGATTCGTTGTTCTTCGGATAGTTCTCGATATGCCGTGGGGGCGCCCGCGCACGTCAGCAGTTCGGTGACTACGCGTTCGTGCGCATCGCTGTGCTGCCGCATATCGAGCGCGCAAAGGTGAAACCCGAACGCCTGCGCCGCGTGTCGCAGGCGCCTGAGCCGGCCGCGCCCGATGCGCGAACCGCGATTGCGCGCCAGCGATTCCTCCAGGGTAGCGAGATCTTGCACGAACTCGCCGCAGTCGCCATAGGGTTCTGCCGGTCCATCGGCTGCCGTCTGCGCTGCGTGCCCAAGGCGTAGCGCCGTTGCTTCGAGCCGGCCGCGGATTCCGATCAGCGCACGGCGGTAAGGCTCATCACGGCGATGATCGGAGCGATCGGGGGAGTCGTCGGCCAGCTGGCGCAGCGCGGGACTGACATTCACCAAACCTTCGGCCATGCTGAGCTCGGCACCGAGCCGGGTCGCTTCGCCGATATAGTGCTCGAGCGCGATGGCCGACTGGCGTTGCACGGCATGGCGCATGACCTCATGCGTTACAAACGGGTTGCCGTCGCGATCGCCGCCTATCCAGTTACCGACACGCAGAACGGCGGGCAGACGATATTCGCGCTCGCCCAGATATTGCCCGACGAGATCTTCCAGGTCCGAATGCAGTTGCGCGACCGCCTCCAGGAATGTGCCGCGAAAATAGGCGAGGCCGTTTTCGACCTCGTCGTGCACCGTCAGCTGCATGGTGCGCAGAATGCGCGTCTGCCACAGGATCAGAATGACCGCGCGCAGCGCTTCCTCGTTATCGCGCAACTCGCTTGATGCGAGCGGCGCCCGGTCCCGTTCGCCGAGAAGCCGCGCAATCTCCGACTGGCAGTCCAGTATGCTCTTGCGCTGGACTTCCGTCGGGTGTGCAGTGAGCACGGGCGAGACGAGCGCGCGATCGAGAAAACCCTGCAGCTCCGAAGGCGGGATATGCTTGCCCCGCAGCCTCTCGAATGCGAGCGCGAAGGTGCCTTCCTGCGGCGGCGAGCCGGCGAGCTGATGAGCATGCCGCCGTCGATTGTGATGGAGGTCCTCAGCGATATTGGCGAGCTGCGCAAAGAAGCTGAACGCGCGCACCACCGATATCGCGGTTTCGTGATCGAGCCCGCTCAGTATCGATTCAAGCTCCGCTCTCGCCGCATGATCGCCGTCCCGGCGGTAGCGGACCGCGGTTTGCCGGATTCGTTCCACGAGCGCGAAACGCTCGGCGCCTTCCTGCTCCTGCAGCGTGTCGCCCAGAAGCCGTCCGAGCAGACGTATGTCGTCGCGCAGGGGCGCGTCCTTGTCCGCGGCGCCGCCTTCGAAAGTGTTCGCTTTCATTGTCGTCTAGATTCCCTCAGGGGTTCGTTATGGTCAAGCGGCGTGCTCAGGAAAATTGCGCGAGTGCCCAGCATTGACATTACGACGTGGATTTGCCAGATTCGGCGCGGAGTGCAGCCCATACCATCCATGCTCGAACTGTCCATACCCGTCGCCCAGCCGGTTATTTCGGTAAGCGATCTCAACCGGCACGCCCGCGAACTGATCGAGGCGAAGCTGCCGCTCATGTGGGTCCGCGGAGAGATTTCCAACCTCAAGCGCTACGATTCCGGCCATTGCTACTTTACGTTGAAGGATGCGGAGGCGCAGGTCGATTGCGTGATCTTTCGCCACCGGCTGCAGTACCTGGACTGGCGGCCGGACAACGGCATGCAGGTCGAAGTGCGCGCGTGCCCGACGCTCTACGAAGCCCGCGGGAAGTTCCAGCTCAACGTCGAAGCGATGCGCCGCTCGGGCCTGGGTGCGCTCTTCGAAGCCTACGAAAGACTCAAGACCCGGCTGGAGAAGGAGGGGCTTTTCGGGCCGGAACGCAAGAAGCCGCTGCCCGCGTTCCCGCGCAGGCTGGGCATCGTGACTTCGTTGCAGGCGGCGGCGCTGCGCGATGTGCTGACGTGCCTGCGGCGGCGCATGCCTTCGCTGCCCGTGATCGTCTATCCCGTGCCGGTGCAGGGCGAGGGCGCTGCGCAGAAGATTGCCGCCGCGCTCGCCGTTGCCTCGGCACGGGCGGAGTGCGACGTGTTGATTCTTTGCCGCGGCGGCGGCAGCATCGAAGATCTATGGGCGTTCAACGAGGAGGTCGTTGCGCGCGCGATTTGCGCCTGCTCGATTCCGGTCGTGAGCGGCATCGGCCACGAAACGGATTTCACCATCGCCGATTTTGTGGCCGACGTCCGGGGACCCACACCTACCGCCGCCGCCGAAATGGCGTCACCCGACTGTGCGGAGTTGAAACAGAAGGTGCTCCACTGGCAGCGCCGCCTTGCGCGCGTTACGCTGCGCGCGCTGGAAGCGCGCATGCAACGGCTGGACTATCTCGGCAAGCGGCTCGTGCATCCGGGCGAACGGATCCGCGAACGCATGGCGTCGCTCCGTCATTTCGCGACGCGAATGCGCGGTGCGGGGCAGCGCTCGGTGCAGGAGCACAACTGGCAGGTGCGCGATCTCGGGCGGCGCCTGATCTCTGCCCGTGCGGACCCGAAGCGCCTGCAACGCGAGAACAGTGAACGGTGGCGACGTCTGCACCAGACGATCCTGCGGCGTATCGAGGATGCGGGAAACCTGGTGAAGCGCACTGAAGCGCACTTGAAGCACCTCAATCCGGAACTCGTGCTCGAACGGGGGTATAGCATTACAGCCACGGCGGCGGGAAAAATCGTGCGCAACAGCGCGGAAATCGCGTGCGAGGATGAATTGAAAATAACCTTCGCGCGGGGCTGGGCCGCCGCTCTCGTGAAACGAAAAGGCAGCGACAACCCATGAACGATGACGCATCCCAGGCCAAGCGCGCGGAGCCGGCAGAGTATGAGCGGCGCGAACCGACGATCGGTGCAGTGCCCAATGCGCCGGCCCCGGAAGCCCGCGGAGCGACGCCGCCCCGGCAGAACCGGATCGAAGCCAACAGCCGTCTGCTTCGCGGCTACGAATTGGGCCTCGCGCAAGGCGAAGGCGTGGTCGATAACGTGGAAGTCGTCGATACCAGCGGGCTCAACCAGCTCGTGCTCACCGATCGCCGCCTGATCGTACACGGGCGAGACCATCAGACGATTTATCCGCTGCGGGCCATCACGCGCCTCGCGGTAGTCAAATACATACGGTGGTGGATGGTGCTCGTCGGCATCGCGTTGGGCGCAATGGGCGGGATCGGCGCTTTCATACCGACGCTGCTTTTCCCGCTCAGCAATGAGGAGTTGATCTACCTCGCAGGCGGACTCTTTTTCGCGGGAATTGTGCTCGTCGCAATTGCGCTGCTGCGCCCCGTGCTTTACGTCGAAATAAAAAGCCTCGGTGGCGACATGAAACTGCGCCTCACGCGCAATCACGAGGCGCTCGCCGGTTTTCTGAGTTCGCTCGCGCAGCGCATTCGCTGACGAGCGGCGCTGCCGTTCTAGGTTGCGGGCGATAGCGCTTCCAGTTCGCGCTCCAGGAATTCCAGCACCTGGTCAGCGACATCGTCCGCGAGGCAATCGAAGGTCGTCACGTCATTCATCGCGCGCAGCCAGGTGAGTTGCCGTTTGGCGAACTGGCGGGTAGCGGCCACGCCCTTCTCGCGCAGCGTGGCGAGCCCGAACTCTCCGTCCAGATACCGCCACGCCTGGCGATACCCCACACAGCGCATGGAAGGCATGTTCACGTCGAGCCCGTAGCGGCTGCGCAGCCGGCGCACCTCGCCGATGAGGCCCAGTTCCAGCATGTCTTCGAAGCGCTTCGCGATGCGCTCGTGCAGCCTGGCGCGATCGCTCGGCAGCAGCGCGATTCGAATCGGCGCGTACGGGAAATACACGTACTTCGGCTTGCGGATGAGATCGGACAGCGGCTTGTTCGTGACGTAGTACACTTCGAGCGCACGCTGAATGCGCTGTGCGTCGTTCGGCTCCAGTCTTGCGGCCGTTTCGGGATCGACGCGCGCGAGTTCCCGGTGCAGCGCGGGCCAGCCAGAAGCCTCGGCCATCGTGTCGATCACCAGACGGATGGTGGGGTCCGCTTCCGGCAGTTCGTTCAAGCCCTCCGTGAGCGCCTGAAAGTAAAGCATCGTGCCGCCCGCGAGGAGCGGGATGTTGCCCCGTTCCGTGATCTCGCGCATGACGGTGAGCGCATCGTCCCGGAAGCGGGCAGCGGAGTAGGTCTCGTGCGGCTCGACGAGGTCGATCAGATGATGGGGCACGCGCTTGAGCAGTTCTGCGTCGGGTTTCGCCGTGCCGATGTTCATGTGGCGATAGACCTGGGCCGAGTCCACGCTCACGATTTCACAGGGCAGTTTCGCGGCGAGCGCCGTAGCGACCGCGGTCTTACCGCTCGCGGTGGGACCCATCAGCAGGATCGCGGGCGGGAGCCTGGTTTGCATCACCGGCCCCGCATGAACAGGCGGTCGAGCTCCGCGAGCGAGATCTGATGCCACGTCGGGCGGCCGTGATTGCACTGTCCCGAGCGTTCGGTCTCCTCCATGTCGCGCAGCAGCGCATTCATTTCCGGTATCGTCAGCCGCCGGTTGGCGCGCACGGCGGCATGGCACGCCATCGTGCCGAGCAATTCATTGCGCCGCTCGGTGAGCACGCGGCTCGCGCCGTACTCGCGTATTTCGCGCAGGACGTCGCGCGCGAGCGTTTGCGCGTCGGCGTCCTGCAGCATCACCGGTACGCCGCGCGCGGCGAGGGTCGTGGGCGACACGACCCCGAGATCAAAACCGATGGTGGAGAGTACCTCACGATGGTCTTCGGCGGTGGCAACGTCGAGCGCATCGGCGGAAAACGTCATCGGCACCAGCAGCGGCTGCATCGGTATCTGCTGTTCGTCCAGCGCCCGCTTGAGCTTCTCATACATGATGCGCTCATGTGCGGCGTGCATGTCCACGATGATGAGGCCCTGGTCGTTCTGCGCGAGGATATAGATGCCGCCGAGCTGCGCCAGCGCGAAGCCGAGCGGCGGCGCGGGTGTATCAGCCACCGCCGGCGTCAGCGCCGAAGCGGACGATGTGCCGAACAGCGTTTCATAAAACCCTTCCGGCTGCGCGACGCGGAGGCCGATGCTGTCTTGTTTCCAGTAGGCGGGCGGCATGGCATCGAAGCGCTGCGATGTGATCGCCGGTGTGTCGGACACCGCTTCGCCGGCAGCCGTGCGCGCCAACGCCTTGTGCAGTGCATGGAATACGAATTGGTGTATCCCGCGCGCATCGCGAAACCGCACTTCAATCTTGGTGGGATGCACGTTGACGTCGACCTGCGCCGGATCGATTTCGAGAAACAGCACGAAGGCGGGATGCCGTTCGTGATGCAACACGTCTTCATAGGCCTGGCGCACCGCATGGGCAAGAAGCCGGTCGCGCACGTAGCGGCCGTTGACGAAGAAGTACTGGGCGTCGCGGGCCGTCCGCGCATGCGCCGGCAGCCCCACCAGCCCATGCAACCGCAGGCCTGCGCTCGCTTCATCGACTGCGAGCGACGTGCCGCGGAACGACTCGCCGAGCACGGCGCCGACGCGCTCCGCAGACGGCTGAGGCTTGAGGTGCCAGTGCGCCCGGCCGTTGTGCTGAAGGGTCAGTCCGACGTTGTTGCAGCACAGGGCGACGCGCTTGAATGCCTCCTCGCAATGCGCGTATTCGGTCGCTTCGGATTTCAGGAACTTGCGGCGCGCGGGCGTATTGAAATACAGGTCGTGTACTTCGACACTGGTGCCCCTGGCGAGCGATGCCGGCGAGGCGGCGGACAGCTCCGGACCGGTGGCCGAGACGGACCACGCATGGCGCTCTTCGGTGCGCCGGCTCGTAAGCTTGAGACGGGAGACGGATGCGATGCTCGCGAGTGCCTCGCCGCGAAATCCCAATGTGGCGACGCGCTCCAGGTCGGCGTGCGATGCGATCTTGCTGGTGGCATGGCGCGCAAGTGCGAGGGGAAGCTCGTCGCGCAGGATGCCGCAGCCGTCGTCGTCAACGCGGATGAGCTGGGTGCCGCCGGCGCCGAGTTGAATCGAAACCTCGCGCGCGCCCGCATCGATGCTGTTCTCGAGCAGTTCCTTGAGCGCCGCACCCGGACGGTCCACGACTTCGCCGGCCGCGATCTGATTGACGAGCAGGTCGGACAGTACGCGGATTTCAGGCATGCGCAATTATACCGGCCGCACGTATCCGATCAGTCGCCGCGGATACCCGCTTCCTTCACGATACGGCCGATGTGCGCAAATTCCGATTTCACGCGTGCGACATGGGCTTCGGGCGTGCTGCCCACCGGATCGATGCCCTGTTTGATCATGCGCTCCTTGACATCGGCAAGCCGCACAACCCGGGCGAGGTCGGCGCTGATGCGCACGCCAAGATCGCGCGCGATCGCGGCCGGCGCGTACAGCCCGTTCCAGGTGGCGATGTCAAAACCCGGCAGCCCGGATTCGGCGACGGTCGGATACTCGGGCGCGAGCGGCGAACGCTGCGGGCTCGAGATCGCAAGCGCGCGCAGTTTGCCCGCCTTGACGTGCGGCAGAATGACGGGAAGATTGGAAAACATCATCGGAATCTGCCCACCGACGAGGTCCGCGACGCCGGGGGCCTCGCCCTTGTAGGGCACGTGTATCAGTTTCACACCGAGCGAGAGGTTGAGCAGCTCGCTGGCCAGATGCGGCGTCGATCCGATGCCGCCCGTGGCGTAGGCCAGTTTCGCGGCGTTGGCCTGGGTAAACGCCGTGAACTCCTTGAAGTTTCGCGGCGGCAGCGAGGGGTGAACGGCGAGCAGAAGCGGCGTCGAACCGATGATCGACAGCGGTGCCAGATCCTTCAGTGTCTGGAAATTGATCTTGCGCAGGATGAGCGGTGCCGTGACGACGCTGGTCTGCGGCGAGACGAGCAAGGTATAGCCGTCGGGCGGCGCTTTGACCACCAGCTCCGCGCCGATCGTCCCGCTGGCGCCGGGGCGGTTGTCGACGATCGCCTGCTGGCCCCAGATTTCACCGAGCTTCTGCGCCACGATCCGCGCGGTGACGTCCGTTGCGCCACCCGCGGTATAGCCCACGATGATGCGTACGGTTTTGTTGGGATAGGGCTGGGCGTGCAGCGCCGCGACATTGCCCAGCCACGCGACTGCAACAAAAATCAATGCCACTGTTTTCATCTGTCCTCCCTTTGGGATCCGCCATGCGTTTATGACACGACATCGAGCATAGCATTGATGCGCCGGCGCTCGCGCGCATCCTGCGTTAGCGGCTACAATCCGGGCCTTTCGCCGCGCCCGGAATATCACGTTGTTTCGCTGAAAGTCTGAGTGCGGGGCGATTACTTACAGGAGTCGGTATGGCGGACACGATCATGACCGGTGCGCCGGTCGGCTTCATCGGTCTCGGCATTATGGGCGCGGCCATGACACGGAATCTGCTGAAAGCCGGTTTCAAACTTCACGTGCACAATCGCAGCCGCGCTAAAGTCGACGCGCTGGTACGCGATGGCGCGACCGATGGTGCTTCGCCGGCCGGCGTCGCGCGCGCGAGCGATGTCGTCCTGTTGTGCGTACCGGACACGCCGGACGTGGAACGGGTGCTCTTCGCGGAGGACGGCGTGGTCCACGGTATTCGTCCAGGCGCGGTCGTAATCGACTGCAGCACGGTTTCACCGACGGCAACCGTGGATTTCGCGCGGCGCCTGCAGGAATGCGGTGCGCATATGCTCGATTCTCCGGTGAGCGGCGGTCCGAAGGGCGCCGAGGATGGCACGCTTTCCTGCATGATCGGCGGCGAGGCGGCGATCGTCGAGCGCTGCATGCCGCTGTTTCGGGCAATCGGCAAGACGTTCACGCATGTCGGCGGCAACGGTGCCGGGCAAGCGTGCAAGGCGTGCAACCAACTCGTGATCGTCGGCACCATGATGGCGATTTCCGAAGCGTTTTCGCTTGCGAAGAAGATGGCGATCGATCCGTACAAGGTGCGTGATGCTTTGCTCGGCGGTTCGGCCCAGAGCTTTGTGCTGCAGAATCACGGCAAGCGGCTGCTCGACGGTACGCTGAATCCGGGATTTCGCTCCAGCCTCATGCTGAAGGACATCAAGCTTGCGCTCGGCGCGGGACGCGACACGGGCGCATTCATGCCGGTCACGGCGTTGGGCGCGCAGATGTTTGCGGCGCTTGGCAATTCCGGGCGCGATGGGCTCGATAACGCAGCGCTCGGTTTGCTTTTCGAGGAATTGTCCGGCATCAGGCGCTGATTTTTGCAGCGACAGTACATCCGTATGCCGGGATGTGATTGCGTTTCCTTTATAATTCGCGCCATGCATCGGGACGCGTAAGTCAGGGAGAGACCCGCACATGAAGCTCGGCATTCCGGCGGAGACGCGCCCGAACGAAACACGGGTCGCAGCGACGCCCGAGACCGTAAAAAAAATTACCGCCTTGGGGCATCATGCTTTCGTCATTCAAGCGGGCGCCGGCGCAGGCTCCGACATACCGGACGAGCAGTTCACTGCGGCAGGCGCGACGCTGGTCGCCTCCGCGAACGAGGTCTACCGGCAGGCCGATATCGTTTTGAAGGTGCGGGGCCCTGATCCGCAGGAACTCACGCAATTGCGCCGTGGGCAGGTTCTCATCGGATTGCTGAATCCGCACGACACGGATGGCATCGGCGCGATCGCGCAACAGGGTGTCACGGCGTTCGCGATGGAGGCGCTGCCCCGCATTTCCCGCGCGCAGAACATGGATGTGCTTTCCTCACAGGCCAATATCGGCGGTTACAAGGCGGTGATGATGGCGGCAAACGCCTATCGCCGTCTCATGCCGATGCTGATGACCGCGGCCGGTACCGTCAAAGCGGCGCGCGTCGTGGTGATGGGCGTCGGCGTCGCCGGACTGCAGGCGATCGCCACGGCCAAGCGGCTTGGCGCGGTGGTGGAAGCGACGGACGTGCGTCCGGAAACGAAGGAGCAGGTCGAGTCGCTCGGCGCAAAGTTCATCGAAGTGCCGCTCACCGACGCGGAGAAGGAGCTCGCGAAGGGGCAGGGCGGTTATGCGCGCGAAATGGGCGAGGACTATCGCAAGCGCCAGGCGGCGCTCGTCGCCGAACGCATCAAGCAGGCCGATATCGTGATTACGACCGCGCTCATTCCCGGCCGTCCCGCTCCGGTGCTGGTGACGGAAGAAATGGTGAAGAGCATGCGACCCGGGTCGGTCATCGTCGACATGGCAGTCGAGCAGGGCGGAAACTGCCCGCTGTCGGAACGGGACCAGACCGTCGTGAAGCACGGCGTTACGCTCATCGGCATCACCAACCTGCCGGCGCTGGTTGCAGCGGACGCGAGCGCGCTCTACGCGCGAAACCTGCTCAATTTCCTGGGGCTGATGCTCGACGCCAAAACCGGCGAATTCAAGATCAACCGCGACGACGAGATTCTCGCCGGCACGCTGCTGTGCATGGACGGAGAACTGACGAAGAAGGGATAGCGATGACCGAAGCCGTCGATCCGACCATTATCAATCTCATCATCTTCGTGCTGGCCGTGTTTGTCGGCTACCACGTGATCTGGAACGTGACGCCCGCTCTGCACACGCCCCTCATGAGCCTGACCAACGCGATTTCGAGCGTGATCATCGTGGGCGCGATCCTGGCCGCCGGTGCCAGCGTGCTCGACATGGGTTCCACGATGGGCGTGATCGCCGTGGCGCTCGCTTCGGTGAACGTCGCCGGCGGATTTCTCGTGACGCAGCGCATGCTGGAGATGTTCAAGAAGAAACAGAAGCCTTCCGCATGAGCGCCAATCTCGTCGCGCTGTGGTACCTCGTCGCCTCGGTGTGCTTCATCCTGGCGCTGAAAGGGCTGTCGCATCCGGAGACGGCGCGCCGCGGCAACTATTTCGGATTGGCGGGGATGGCGATCGCGGTGGTGACGACGCTCGCCATCGTGGCGAAAGGCCACATCGAGTACATCCTGATTGCGATGGTCGTGGGCGGTTCCATAGGCGCTTTCGTCGCGCGGCGCGTGCAGATGACGCAGATGCCGGAACTCGTCGCCGCGATGCACTCCCTCGTCGGCATGGCGGCGGTGCTGATCGCGGTCGCCGCGGTGAACAATCCCGCAGCGTTCGGTGTGCCGGATCCGATGCCGGCCGGCAACCGGCTGGAGCTCTTCATCGGGACCTTCGTCGGCGCGATCACGTTCTCCGGTTCGGTGATCGCCTTCGGCAAACTCGCGGGGCTCGGCAAGCACTTCCGGTTGTTCTCCTCCGCCCCGGTGGTCTTCAGGGGCCAGCATTTTCTCAATCTCGCGCTCGCACTGGTGATGGTTGGATTCGGCGCCGCCTTTTTCCTCGCGTCCGACAAGGGCTGGATGCCGTTTGCCGTCATGGCGGCCATCGCGTTTCTGCTCGGTGTGCTGATCATCATTCCGATCGGCGGCGCCGACATGCCGGTCGTGATCTCGATGCTGAACAGTTATTCGGGGTGGGCCGCGGCCGGCATCGGCTTCTCGCTCAACAACTCGATGCTGATCATTGCCGGCTCGCTGGTCGGCTCTTCCGGCGCGATCCTCTCCTACATCATGTGCAAGGCGATGAACCGCGCGTTCCTGAGCGTCATACTCGGCGGCTTCGGCGCGGCGGAAGGCGCAGCGGCCGCGGGTTCCGCGGACAAAACCGTGCGTTCGGGCTCGGCAGACGACGCGGGTTTCCTCATGTCGAATGCCGAATCCGTCATCATCGTGCCGGGCTACGGGCTGGCGGTCGCACGGGCGCAGCACGCGGTGAAGGAACTCGCGCACAAACTTGCGGAGAAGGGCGTCACGGTGCGCTACGCGATCCATCCCGTGGCGGGCCGCATGCCGGGCCACATGAACGTGCTGCTCGCCGAAGCCGAAGTGCCGTACGACCAGGTCTTCGAAATGGAAGATATCAACAGCGAATTCGGCTCGACCGACGTCGCCTTGGTGCTGGGCGCGAACGACGTGGTGAATCCGCTCGCGTACGAGAAAGGCAGCCCGATCTATGGCATGCCGATACTGGACGTGGTGAAGGCGCGCACCGTGCTCGTGAACAAACGCTCCATGGCGTCGGGCTATGCCGGGCTCGACAACCCCCTCTTCTACATGGACAAGACGATGATGGTCTTCGGCGACGCGAAGAAAATCGTCGAGGACATCGTCAAAGCGCTCGACTAGCGCCGCCCGTCGGCGAACCGCTGCAGAGGCGGATCCAGTAAGGAATGCCGGCCGTTGCGCCGCCAGTCCCAGGGTGCGACGGGCTCCGGATCCCCCCATAACCCCCGGCGTGCCGTGCGCGCCTCGCGTTCCAGCGCATGGAGCGGTGAGTTCGCCGCGGCGTAACGCGTGTAGGTCCATGCATAGCCGCGCCGCACCTGCTCCGCGTTGGCATCCTTGCCCCCGCAGGAGACTTGGGCCAGCGTGCGCCCATAGCGATCGCGGTTGCGAACCGCGAGTTCCGCCATCTTGCCGAAACACAGTTCCGAGAGCGACTGCTTCGAGCGTGCGCCGAAGGGTTGACCCAGTTCTGGGGCGTCGATCTCGATCAGCCGCACGCGGACCTGCCGCTGCGCGATCAGAACGGTCAGGGTGTCGCCATCGTGCACGCCTACCACCTGCGCAGGCGGGCCCGGATAAACCTGCGATACATGGAGGAGAAGGAGAAGGAGAAGCGCTTTGCCCGGATACGTCGCGGTA
This sequence comes from Burkholderiales bacterium, assembly GCA_035249725.1. Classification (GTDB taxonomy): domain Bacteria; phylum Pseudomonadota; class Gammaproteobacteria; order Burkholderiales; family SG8-41; genus DSOT01. The sequence continues at coordinate 3,619 of DATFGD010000210.1, read as the reverse complement.
TGCCGGGGCGGCAATTCAATGCCCCGGCCCGGGGGCGAGGCGTCGCGGCGGGTGCGCGCGGGATACCGTGATACGAGCCATGCGCACGATCAGGGAACCCGCGCGATGCGTTCGCGAGCCAGGGGCGGATTCTGCGCGAAGTAACGCTTGATGCCGGCGAAGATCGCATTCGCCATCTTGTTCTGATAAGCGGCATCGCGCAGCCGGCGTTCTTCCTGCGGATTGCTGATGAAGGCGGTCTCGACCAGGATCGACGGAATGTCGGGCGCCTTGAGTACCGCAAAACCGGCCTGTTCGACGTGCGGCTTGTGCAGCGTGTTGATCTCGCCCAGCTCGGTCAGCACGGATTTCGCCAGTTTGAGGCTGTCGTTGATGGTCGCGGTCTGCGACAAATCGAGGAGCGTTCGTTTGAGATACGGATCCTGCACGTCGAGATTGACTCCGCCGATCAGGTCCGCGTCGTTTTCGCGCTTGGCGAGCCAGCTCGCCGCGACCGAAGTCGCGCCGCGCTCGGAGAGGGCAAACACGGATGAGCCTCGGGCGTGCGGCTTGATGAATGCGTCGGCGTGGATCGAGACGAACAGGTCGGCGTTGACCCGTCGCGCTTTCTGCACGCGCATGTGCAGCGGAACGTAATAGTCGCCGTCGCGGATCAGCACGGCGCGCATGTTGCGTTCGCGGTCGATGCGGGCCTTCAGGCGGCGCGCAATGGCGAGCGTGACGTCCTTTTCGTTCGTGCCGCGGTGTCCGCGCGCGCCGGGATCCTCGCCGCCGTGCCCGGCATCCACGGCCACGATGATGAGTTTTTTCGAACGCCGCTCGGTTGCGCGGGGTTCGTTGCGCAGCGCCGCGCGCGGCGCAGCGGCCTCGGGAGACGCATCCGCGTCCGGCACGGGTGCGGAAGCGGGTTCGTCTGCCTCCGCAGTCCGCTTCGACTCGGCCTTTTCCAGGAACGCGAGCAATGGATCCGGCGGCACCAGCGGGTACAGGTCGAGCACCAGGCGATGACCGTAGTCGCCGACCGGAGCCAGGGTGAAGGCCTGTGGCTTCACTTCGGCCTTGAGGTCGAGCACCAGCCGCACGGTGCCGGGCTTGTAGCGGCCGATGCGCACGGCTTTGATATAGGGATCGTCGGCGGCGATGCGGTCCGCGAGTTGCGTGAGCGCTATGGTGATCTCGATGCCTTCAAGGTCGAGCACCAGCCGTTCCGGGTCTTTGACGCTGAAAACGTTGTGCGCGATGGGTGCGCCGCTTTCGAGCGTAATACGCGTGTAATCGCGCGCCGGCCACACGCGGGCGGCCGTGATCTGTACGTTTTGAGCGAACGCACACGTTGTAGCAAGGAGGGCGTCGAGACAGAGCAGGGCGAAGAAGAGATACCGAAAGCGCATCCATGGCGGCATATTCGCCGCCGGACGGTCGCTGCTCAGTATCTGAGATGCGCTATGCAACGCCTGCCCGCCTCCGTATCCGCGTAAAGCGCGATCCGCCGCCCACGGCCTTCCAGTTTCAGCGCCACCGTTACGTCTGCGGCCGGCAAACCGGCGACCGCTTTTTCCGGCCATTCCACGAGGCATACCGACTCCGGAGTGAAGTATTCGCGGAATCCGGCATCGGTCCATTCTCGTGGATCGTCGAACCGATAAAAATCAAAGTGATACAAGTATAACCTAGAAAATTTGTAAACTTCAACCAGCGTGAACGTCGGACTGCGGACTTTGCCCGCATAACCCAGCCCGCGCAGGACCCCGCGTGCGAACGTGGTTTTTCCGGCGCCGAGGTCGCCGGTGAGGTAGATCACCATTCCCGGCGCGAGTCCGCCGGCGAACGCGGCACCGAGGGCAAGCGTCTCCGCCTCGGCGCCAAGATAGCGGCTCAAATCGGGTGGTTTATGATCGGTCTTATGCAAGCAATGAGCGTCCCGCGTTCAGCAGAGATCGATTTCGTCGCGCTCGCGCGCGATATCAAGCGGTGGGGCGCCGCGCTCGGCTTTCGAGAAGTGGGCATTGCCGGTTGCGAGATGCCGGAAGCCGAGACGCGGCTCGTGGAATGGCTCGCCAAGGGCCGCCACGGCGACATGGATTATATGGCAAGACACGGCGTGAAACGGGCGCGCCCCGCGGAACTCGTCCCCGGAACGCTGCGCGTCATCGCCGTTCGCATGAATTACCTCGCGCCCGCGCGCCCAAGCTGGCCGGTGATCCACGATGGCGCCAAGGCGTACGTTTCGCGCTATGCCGTGGGACGCGACTACCACAAGGTCCTGAGACGCCGCCTGCAGCAGCTCGCGGACCGGATCACCGCGGCTGTGGGCAACTTCCAATATCGCGCTTTCACGGACAGCGCACCCGTGATGGAGGTCGAGATCGCGCGCAAAGCGGGACTGGGCTGGCGCGGCAAGCATACCTTGTCCCTTGCGCGCGACGCGGGCTCGTATTTTTTTCTGGGGGAGCTCTATACCGATCTGCCGCTCCCCGTAGACCGGCCCGCCGATGATCACTGCGGCAGCTGTCAGAAATGCATCGATATCTGCCCCACAGGCGCGATCGTCGCGCCGTATCAGCTCGACGCGCGGCGCTGCATTTCGTATCTCACCATCGAGCACAAAGGCAGCATACCCGAGTCTTTCCGCCGGGCGATCGGGAACCGGGTTTACGGTTGCGACGATTGCCAGCTCGTCTGTCCCTGGAACAAGTTCGCGCAACTGACTGGCGAGCCGGATTTTGCGGTGCGGAACGGGCTCGATGACGCCTCGCTCCTAGAACTTTTTGGTTGGAGCGAGGAGACGTTCCACGAACGGCTGCTGGGCAGCGCGATACACCGCATCGGGTACGAGCGATGGCTGCGCAATCTCGCGGTGGGGCTCGGCAACGCGCCGACTACGGAGGAGCTGGTGGCGGCGCTACGCGCACGAAGCGACCACCCGTCCGCGCTCGTGCGCGAACACGTCGGGTGGGCGCTCGCGCAACACGGCGTCGGGAAATAACTAGGCCGCGCGCCCGGGGGTGAGCTGTCCGGTCTGGGGCAGCGCGCGACGGATATCGCGCGACATCTTCACTGCCGTCTCCACGCCGCGATAGTAGCCGGGGATATACGCGGTCTCCTTGAATCCCAGCATCTTGTAGAAGCAGCGGGCGCCGAAATTGTTGGTGCGCAGCTCGAGATTGATCGTGGTGATGCCTGCGACGAGCGCCGCTTCCTCGAGCCATTCCATCAACTGACGCCCGATGCTGCAGCGCTGGTGAGAAGGCTTGACGGCGAGCAGGCTCAGATGCGCTTTGACGTCGCCGAATTCCATGATCGCAAATCCGACGAGGTTGCGCTCTGCTTCGGCAACGACGACGCTCGTGTCGCGCGCGCGCACGGCCTTCGCTACACGCTCGGGATGCCAGGACCAGCCGCGCAGCCCCACTTCGACCAGATAGCGTGACATGACCGCGATTTCGTATGCGTCGGCGACGGTTGCGAGCCTGAAGAGGGGTGCTGACATTATTTAACCCGTAGCTGTCGAAGCCAGTTAAACCATACCATACCCGCGCCGCGCTTGCGCACAGATTTCACGCAAGCGCGGCGTTATCGCGCCGCGTCGGGCATGGCAAACGATCCGACCGGCGTGTCA
>DATFGD010000209.1:0-8134 GCA_035249725.1 Burkholderiales bacterium | reverse complement strand
AAGATCCGGCAGGTGGCTGCAGCGATCCGTGACAGCATCGTGGCAACGCCTTGCCTGCGATCAGAGACCTTATCGCAGGCCACCGGCGCTGAAACCTGGCTCAAGTTCGAGAACCTGCAATTTACCGGCTCGTTCAAGGATCGCGGCGCTTTGGCGAAACTCATCTCGCTGGACGAGGGCGCACGCGGCTCGGGCGTCATTGCGGCGTCGGCCGGCAATCACGCACAGGGTGTTGCGTATCATGCGAAGCGTCTTGGTGTTCCGGCAGTCATCGTCATGCCGCGCCACACGCCGCAGGTCAAGATAGAACGTACACGGGTGTTCGGCGCCGAAATCGTGCTCGAGGGGGATGGGTTCGACGACGCGAACGCGCGTGCGCTTGCGCTCGCCGAGCATCGCGGGCTCGCGTTCGTGCATGCATACGACGACGAGGAAGTGATCGCAGGGCAGGGGACAGTCGCGCTGGAAATGCTCGCGGCGCACCCGCACTTCGATGTGCTGTTCGTACCCGTAGGGGGCGGCGGTCTCATCTCCGGAATGGCGATCGCGGCAAAACATGCCAGGCCGGATATCCGCGTTGTCGGCGTTCAGTGCGAACGGTTCCCCTCGATGCACGATGCGATAAGAGGGATCACGCCGGCCTTCGGAGCGAGCACCATCGCGGAGGGCATCGCGGTCAAATCTCCCGGCACGTTGACACTGCCCATCGTGCGTCGGCTCGCAGACGAGATCGTGCTCGTTGAAGAAGGCGATATCGAGCAGGCGATCGTCATGTTGCTGGAGATTGAAAAGACGGTGGTCGAAGGGGCTGGGGCCGCGTCGCTTGCAGCGCTCATGAAGCGGCGCGAGGACTATGCAGGGAAACGTGCCGGACTCGTCATCTCCGGCGGCAATATCGATCCGCTGATGCTGGCGGGAATCATCGAGCGCGGCATGGTGCGCTCGGGACGCCTCGCGCGGCTGGTGGTTGAATTGCGCGACCTGCCGGGCGAGCTGGCCCGCGTCACCGCTTGCCTGGGGTCGGTCAATGCCAACATTGAAGAAGTGCACCATCAACGTGCCTTCACGGATCTGCCCGTCCAGAGCGCTGAAGTGGCGTTCGTGCTGCAGACGCGTGGCAACGAGCATGTCGCGGAGATCGTGAAGGCGCTCGCTGCTGCGGGTTTCCGAGCGCGCTTGTTCCCGACTTGAGCGCCGCCGCGCTCGCGGCGCATACGCAACCGGATCACTATCGAAAACGCGAGCGTATGCGTTAAACTACGCCCTCCGTCCCGCAGGTGTCCATATTATGAATTTCCCCGGAACCGCATTGCAGACGCTCACCGAAAAGCTGGTCGCGACCAAGGAAGGCGCGATCGGATGGATCATCTTCAACAATCCCGAGCGCCATAACGCGGTATCGCTCGAGATGTGGCAATCGCTGCCGCTGGTCCTGGATTCGTTCAACGCCGACTCCGACGTGCGGATCATCGTGCTGAAAGGTGCAGGCGAAAAGGCCTTCGTATCGGGAGCCGACATCTCCCAGTTCAAGGAAAAGCGCTCCAGTGCCGAAGCCGTCAAAATCTACAATACGACATCCGACGCGGCGAGCGAAGCGTTGCGCAATTGCCCGAAGCCCACCATCGCAATGATTCGCGGCTACTGCATCGGCGGCGGGACGGCGACCGCGGTCAATTGCGATGTCCGGATCGCAGCGGATAACGCCCGCTTCGGGGTGCCAGCCGCAAAACTCGGATTGGGTTATCGCTTCTCCGGCATCAATCGGCTCGCCACACTGGTCGGGCCTTCTTTCGCCGCTGAAATCTTCTTTACCGCGCGACAGTTCACCGCCCAGGAAGCGCTGCAGATGAACCTCGTGAATCGCGTGGTTCCGGCCGCCGAACTGGAGCAATACACGCGCGATTATGCCGACACAATCGCGAAGAACGCGCCGCTCACCATCGCAGCCGTCAAGCGTGCGCTGATCGAGTACAACAAGGATCCTGCTCAACGCGATATCGCCTTGTGCCACAAGATGGTCGATGACTGCTTCGCGAGCGAAGACTACAAGGAAGGCCAGGCGGCTTTCATGGAAAAGCGCAAACCGGTATTCAAGGGCCGCTGAGGCGAGTCGCTGGGCCTGCACGGCGGCATGTTGAGAGGAACAGATGGACTTTGATGCAAATCGGGCCGACCTTGTCGTCGGCGTGATCGGCACCGGTGCGATGGGTCGTGGCATCGCGCAGGTCGCAGCCGCGGGGGGCATGAAGGTCCTCATGACGGACAGCCGCGCCGGGGCGGCGCAGGAGGCGCGCGACTTCATCGGAAAAATGCTTGCCCGAGCTGCGGAGAAGGGCGGCATCAGCAAGGATGAAGCGGATGCTGCGATGAAGCGGCTCACGATTGTAGCGCGGCCCGCCGACATGAAGCCGTGCCACGTCGTGATCGAGGCGATCGTCGAAAACCTCGATGCAAAGCGCGAGCTCTTCGCGGAACTCGAAGTGATCCTATCACCCGATTGCATACTGGCATCCAACACGTCGTCGCTGTCGGTGACGACGATCGCTGCAAAGCTCAAAACGCCGCAGCGGTTTGCGGGATTTCACTTCTTCAACCCTGTGCCGTTGATGAAACTGGTGGAGGTGATCGACGGTTTGCAAACCGAGAACTGGGTTGCGGAAGCGCTGATGACGATAGGCCGCCGCATGGGCCGCGAGCCGGTGCGCTGCGCCGATGCACCCGGCTTTCTGGTCAACCAGGTCGGTCGCGGTTTTACGCTCGAGGCCGCGCACCTCGTTCACGAAGGTATCGCAAGCTTCTCTGACGTGGATCGCGTAATGCGCGACGTGGGCGGTTTTCGCATGGGGCCGTTCGAGCTGATGGAGTTGACCGGACTCGATGTGACCCATCCGGCGTCGGAACTGATTTACCGCCAGTTCTTCGAAGAGCCGCGCTACCGTCCCAATCTCATCATGCGCGCGCGTTATGAAGCCGGTGTGCTGGGACGCAAGAGCAAGAAGGGCTTCTACGACTACGACGCGGACATGAAACCGATCGTGCCGCCCGAACCGGCCGCACCGGCGGCATATCCCGGCAACGTGTGGGTGAGCCCTGCCGAACAGCGCGGCCATGCAGCGCTCACCGAATTGCTGCGCAAGCTCGGCGCATCGATTGAAACGGGACCCCGGCCCGGCGCCAACGCACTAATACTCGTTACGCCGATTGGTGAGGACGCCACGACCTGCGCGGTGGAGCAGGCGCTCGATCCGAAGCGCACCGTGGCCGTCGATACGCTGTTCCCGATGGCGAAGCGCCGCACCATCATGGGGACGCCGGTCACCGACCACGTGTATCGCAACGCCGCCCATGGGTTGCTCGCGTCGGACGGCATCCGGGTCACGGTGTGCCGGGACAGTCCCGGGTTCATCGCGCAGCGCATCGTCGCCATGATCGTCAATATTGGCTGCTCGATCGCCCAGAGCCGCACGGCGCAGCCCGCGGACATCGACAAAGCCGTAACGCTGGGGCTCAATTATCCGAATGGACCGCTCAAGTTCGGGGATGTACTGGGACCGGCCCAAGTCCATAAGGTGCTCGACTCCATGTATCGGCTTTATGGCGACCCGCGTTACCGGCCGAACATCTGGTTGACGCGACGCGCTCGCCTCGGCGTTTCGCTCCTGACGCCCGAGTCTTGACGCCAAACTATTCGACTTCGTTGTTTCAGAAAGGAACCCATCATGCTGAATGCCTATTTGTACGACGGATTGCGCACGCCGTTCGGCCGTCATGCCGGCGCGCTCGCCAAGGTGCGTCCCGATGACCTCCTCGCCGAGGTGATGAAAGCGGTCATGAACAAATCGGCATTCAAGCCGGAACAGATCGAAGACATCATCGTCGGCTGCGCCAACCAGGGCGGCGAAGACAGCCGTTGCGTTGCGCGCCACGCAGGGCTGGTGGCGGGTTTGCCGATCGAAACGCCGGGTACGGTGCTGCAGCGCAATTGCGCGAGCGGGCTCGGCGCGCTCGTTCACGCTGCACACGCGATTACCGCGGGAGAGGGCGACGTGTTCATGGTGGGCGGCGTAGAGAGCATGAGCCGCTCGCCGCTCGTGCTCAGCCGCTCGGAGTCTGCATTTGCCCGCGACGTGAAGCTCTACGACAGCACAATCGGCCCGCGTTTTTCCAATCCCAAGCTGGTGAAGCGATTCGGCGACGATCAGATGCCGCAGACGGCCGATACGCTTGCCCGCGAGTACGAGATCAAGCGCGAAGATGCGGACAAATTTGCGCTCGCGTCCCAGCAGAAGTACGCGATCGCCAAGGGCGAGGGCTTTTTCGCCGGCGAGATTTCGCCGGTGGAATTGCCGCCCACGCGGAAGGGGCCCGTGCCGCCGGTGGCGGAAGATGAACATCCGCGCCCCAGTACCGATTTGGAAACCCTCCAGAAGATGCGGTCGCTGTACGCGGGTGGCGTGACGACTGCCGGCAATGCCTCCGGCGTGAACGATGGGGCGGCTGCAATGCTCCTCGCCACACGAGAGGCGGGCGAGAAGGCCGGGGTGAAGCCCATCGCACGCATGGTTGCGAGCGCTGCGGCCGGTGTCCCGCCTCAGATCATGGGCATCGGCCCGGTCGCCGCATCGAAGAAGGCGCTGGCGCGTGCGGGACTGACCGTGAAGGACATGGATGTAATCGAAATCAACGAGGCATTCGCCGCGCAAGTGCTGGCGTGCCTCAAGGGCCTGGGGGTCAGCTTCGACGACAAACGCGTCAACCCGAACGGCGGCGCGATCGCCGTGGGGCACCCGCTGGGCGCTTCGGGCACACGGCTTGCGCTCACAGCAGCGCGACAGTTGCAGCGCAGCGGCGGCCGCTACGCGCTCGTCAGCCTGTGCATCGGCGGCGGTCAGGGCATGGCCGCCATTCTCGAGCGCGTTTGATCGCCGTTTCGATACATGCAAGATCATTCTTCCGTCACGCTCATCGGCGGGAAATTCCGATGGGATGACCCGTTTCTTCTCGAAGCCCAGTTCACCGATGAAGAACGGCTGATTCGCGACACCGCCCGTCAGTACGCGCAGGAAAAGCTCACGCCGCGCGTGCGGGAGTGGAACCGGCGGGAGGACTTCGATCCGGTGGTGATGCGCGAGATGGGTGAACTGGGTTTCCTCGGCGCCCAGCTCGAAGGTTACGGCTGCGCCGGCATAGGCTACGTCGCCTACGGACTCGTCATGCGCGAGCTCGAGCGGGTGGACACCGCGTTTCGTTCAGCCTGCAGCGTGCAGAGCGCACTCGCGATGACGCCCATTTACGCTTACGGCACCGAAGCGCAGCGTAAAAAGTATCTGCCGAAGATGGCCAAAGGCGAACTTCTGGGCTGTTTCGGTCTCACCGAACCGGACCATGGCTCGGATCCCGGCAGCATGAGAGCCCGCGCCAGGCGCGTCGACGGCGGCTATGTCGTGAGCGGGACGAAGCTCTGGATCACCCATGCGCCGATCGCCGACATCATGGTGGTGTGGGCGAAGGATGACGATGGCGTGATCCGGGGTTTTATTCTCGAGCGGGGAATGAAGGGCTTGTCCACGCGCAAAATCGAAGGGAAATTCTCGGTGCGAATTTCGCCCACGGGTGAGATCGCGATGGATGACGTATTCGTGCCCGACGAAAATCTCCTACCGAACGTTTCCGGCCTCAAGGGCCCGTTCGGCTGCCTGAACAATGCTCGCTTCGGCATCTGCTGGGGCGTATTCGGCGCGGCGGAAGCCTGCTGGCATACCGCGCGCCAATACGTGATGGACCGCAAACAGTTCGGGCGTCCGCTGGCGGCCAATCAACTGATACAAAAAAAGCTTGCCGACATGCAGACCGGGATAACGCTTGGTCTGCTCGCGTGCCTGCACGTGAGCCGGCTGCGCGAGCAGGGCAAGGCCACGCCGGAAATGGTGTCGTTGCTCAAGCGCCATAGCGCGGGCACGGCGCTCGATATCGCGCGCGTTGCCCGGGACATGCTCGGGGGCAACGGCATTTCCGATGAGTACCCTGTCATCCGGCACCTGCTCAATCTCGAGACGGTCAACACGCTGGAAGGCACCCACGACATTCACGCGCTGGTCCTGGGACGCGCCCAGACCGGAATCGCCGCCTTCAGCTAGCGGTCTGCCGCTTTTCTGCGGGCGCGGCCGCGGCTTCGGTGTCATCCGGTTTGGGTCCTGACATGCCGGCCGTCAGCGTGTAGCGCATTGCATCCTCGATCGTCATATCAATCGGCTCGATGCGGGATCTCGGGATAAACAATGTGAAGCCGCCGATCTGGTAACTCATCGGCAGGTACACCGCGACGGTGTCCTGGGTCGGGGCCAGCTCAGGCGGCTGGTCGGTAAAGTCTTCGCGCGTGACGAATCCGACCAAACGGACATTGTCAGCCAGCGTCACCGTGACCACTTTGTGAAATCGCTGTCGGGAGCTGTCGCTGGAGAAGAATGCAGCCAGATCGCGTATCGCCCCATACACGCTCTTGATGACCGGTATACGTTCCATCATGGCTTCTGCCCGGTCCAGCAGCATGCGCGTGATCCAGACGTTTATCGTGAGCCCGGCGACGAAAACGAGGGCTACGCCGAGCAGCACGCCAAGACCAGTGGAATAGTATTTGTCCGGGAGCACCAGCCTCACGATGCCGCCGAGGAGCGCCTCCGCGCTCACGATCAGCCAGTAAACCAGCGCCAGGGTGATGACGATGGGGAGGAGCACGACGAGGCCACGCAGGAATATCCTCGAAATGCGCCGCGCGGACTTCTTAAGCATCTCGTTCAATGGGTCTGTCCTTTGTTATGACCAAGATGGCACCCAGTCATCGCTACCAATATACCGCGGTGCCACTGGTTGGATTAGCGCAGCGTCGTAAAGTGCCGAATGCGTATCGACGGCTTTACGGATGCGCCACCGGGTGCGGCCTACCCACATTTCCGCGATCGGTGTTCGCGTTACACGCTCGAAATTCGCCCGCTATCCGCGCGGAATAGACGCTACAATATCAACCAGCCTGGTCCGGCGCTCCACTGAAGAGGGATACCGGTGATGCATATCCGGGATGAGGAGTTGCGCCGTATAGGCGGTGCCGCACAATAGCGCTGTTTCCACCACAACAATAGCAAAGCGCAATGGAAAAACTTAGCATCCGAAGTCGTCTTGCCCTGCTCATCATCCTTTCCGCCTTGCCGGCATTTGTCGTGGCCGTTTACAACGGATTCGAGAGAGTGCGGCAGGCGGAAGGGGAAGCGCGTCAGGGTCTCGTACATTCAGCCGTGATCGCGGCGACCCGTGTGGAGACGGGGATTGCTTTCGCGGGTGGAAACACGGCGAGAGTATACGAAACCGTGGTGCGGATGCCCCTTCCTCAGGACGGGACGCTTTCCATACTCGATCTCAACGGCGCCGTTCTGGCGCGTCAGCCGGCTGCACCCGGCGCGATCGGCCGTAAGGAAACGAATCCGGCCATCATGGAGGCGATCCAATACGCCCGCAGCGAGCCATTTGAGGCCGATGATGCGGAGGGTGTCCGGCGTACATTCGCTGTGCAAAGCGCCGGCCGCAGTACCGACAAGAATCTCCCGCTCTACGTCGTAATGAGCGCGCCCGCGGGGAGGGCTGTGGCAGACGCCAGATCGGCGCTTTGGCAAACGGCCGTCGGGATTCTGATCGCTGCCGCGGCGCTTTTCTTCGGCGCCTGGTACGGCATGGAATTGGCTCTGCTGCGGAGGCTGCGCGCGCTTCTAGCGGTGACGAGCCACATTCGCGCCGGCGATCTGACCGCACGCACGCGTTTTCCGCCAAACGAAGAAGAACTCTGCCAGCTCGGCCAGGCGCTGGATGACATGGCGCATGCACTGCAGAAGCGGGACGCGGATCTGAAGCAGGCGCTGCGCGAACTCGGCGAACAGGTGATCACCGATCCGCTGACGAAACTCAACAACCGCCGCTATCTATGGGACTTTCTGGGACGCGATCTCATCCGCGCCCGGCGGGCCGTTTTGCCCATCGCCGCAATCCTGTTCGACATCGACCACTTCAAGCGCTTCAACGACACCTGGGGCCACGAAGCAGGCGACCTCGTTTTGAAATCCGTGGCCGACGTCATTCGGCAAAACGT
>DATFGD010000208.1:0-4293 GCA_035249725.1 Burkholderiales bacterium | reverse complement strand
TACTCCGGCCGCAGGTGCGGGAACAGGATGACGTCGCGGATCGACGGACTGTCGGTCATCAGCATGACGAGGCGGTCGACGCCGATTCCGGCGCCCGAAGCGGGCGGCATGCCGTACTCGAGGGCGCGTATGTAATCCGCGTCGTAATGCATCGCTTCCGCATCGCCGGCATCCTTTTGCGCGGCCTGCTGCCGGAAGCGCGCGGCCTGATCGTCCGGATCGTTCAGCTCGGAGAAGCCGTTGGCGATTTCACGGCCCGCGATGTAGAGCTCGAAGCGGTCCGTGATCCCGGGATGCCGGTCGTTGCTGCGTGCAAGCGGCGAGACCTCGGCAGGGTAGGCGACGATGAACGTGGGGTCGACGAGCATCGACTCGGTCGTGTTCTCGAAAAGCGTGAGCTGCAGTCCGCCGATGCCGTCGCTCGGCTTGTAGCCCACGCCCAGCTGCTCGAGCTTGGAGATCAGTGCCCGACGGTCGCCGAGCATGGCGTCGTCGTACTCGGGATGATATTGCTTGATGGCCTGCGTGATCGTGAAGCGGCGGTAGGGCTTTGCGAAATCGATCTCGCGGCCCTGATAGTTCACTTTAGAGGTGCCGAGCGCAGCCTCCGCCGTCGCGAGCAGCATGCGCGGAATGATGTCCATCATGTACTCGTGGTCGGTATAAGCCGCGTAGAACTCCAGCATCGTGAATTCGGGATTGTGACGCGTCGAAATGCCTTCGTTGCGAAAATTGCGGTTGATCTCGAATACGCGCTCGAATCCGCCGACCACCAGCCGCTTGAGATAGAGCTCCGGCGCGATCCGCAGATAGAGCTGCATATCGAGCGCGTTGTGATGGGTGACGAAGGGGCGCGCCGCCGCCCCGCCCGGAATAGGCTGCATCATCGGGGTTTCGACCTCGAGGTAGCCTTCCCCGAGCAGGAAATCGCGCATGGCCTGGATGATGCGTGAGCGCCGCGCGAACTTATCGCGGGCCTCCGGGTTGACGATGAGGTCGAGGTAGCGCTGGCGGTACTTCACCTCCTGGTCGGCAAGGCCGTGAAATTTTTCCGGCAGCGGCCGCAGCGATTTTGCGAGCAGCCGCACTTCGCGCGCGCGGACGGTGAGCTCTCCAGTACGCGTCTTGAAGAGCACGCCGCGCACGCCCAGGATGTCTCCGATGTCGTAGTGCTTGAACGCTTCGTGGGCTGCATGCCCGGTGTCGCCGTCGCTCACGTAGATCTGCAGGCGCCCGCTCATGTCCTGTATCGTCGCGAAACTCGCCTTGCCCATGACGCGTTTCAGCATGATCCGGCCGGCGACTGTGACGGGCGCCGGTTCTGCCTCGAGCGACTCCCGGTCGGCGGCCTCGTGCTGCTTCACGATATCCGCGGCCAGGTGCCCGCGCCGGAAATCGTTGGGGTACGCCACGCCCTGCGCGCGCAGCGCGCTCAGCTTGGCGCGGCGTTCCTCGATGATCTGGTTGGTGTCAGGTCCGCCGATTGGGCGCTGCTCGTCCATGATCGATCCGTTATTTGGAGCCCTGCTTCAGGCTCGCGCTGATGAAATCGTCCAGTTCCCCGTCGAGCACGGCCTGCGTATTGCCGATTTCGACATGGGTGCGCAGATCCTTGATGCGCGACTGGTCCAGTACGTAGGAACGGATCTGGTGTCCCCAGGCGATATCGGTCTTGCTGTCCTCCAGCGCCTTTTTGTCCTGCTCGCGTTTTCTGAGTTCGAGCTCGTACAGCCGGGACTTGAGCATCGCCATTGCTTCGGCGCGATTTCGGTGCTGAGAGCGGTCGTTCTGGCATTGCACGACGATGTTGGTCGGCAGATGGGTGATGCGTATGGCGGAGTCGGTCTTGTTGACATGCTGGCCGCCGGCGCCGGACGCACGAAAGGTATCGATGCGCAGGTCCGCCGGATTGATCTCGATCTCTATCGTTTCATCGGCTTCGGGATAAACGAACACGCTCGCGAAAGACGTATGACGCCGGTTATTGGCGTCGAATGGGGACTTGCGCACGAGGCGATGCACGCCGGTCTCCGTGCGCAAGTGGCCATACGCATAGTCGCCGTTCACCTTGAGCGTGGCGCTCTTGACGCCGGCAACTTCACCGGGAGATTCCTCCAGCAGCTCCACGCGGAAACCCTTGCGCTCGCAGTAGCGCAGGTACATGCGCTCCAGCATGGCTGCCCAGTCCTGCGCCTCCGTGCCGCCCGATCCCGCCTGGATATCGAGGAAGCAGTTGTTGGGATCCATCGGGTTCGAAAACATGCGGCGGAACTCCATGTCCGCCACCGTTCGTTCGAGTAGTTCGGCATCCTGGGCAAGTCCGGCGAGCACGCCTTCGTCCTCCTCGCTGCGGGCCATCTCGAAAAGCTCGCCAGCATCCCGGATGTCGCTGTCAAGACGCGACAACGTGGATACTACCGCTTCGAGGGATTTGCGCTCCTTGCCGAGTTCCTGCGCGCGCTTATTGTCGTTCCAGACGGCGGGATCTTCGATCAGTTTGGCGACCTCGGCAAGCCGCTTCTGTTTCGCATCGAAGTCAAAGATACCTCCGCAGCGCCGCAGTACGGATCGCGACGTCCTGAAGTCGTTTTCCTATGGCGTTGACGCGTTCTGCATCCATTCGAGTAAGTCCCCGGGAAAGCGAAATTATACACGCCGGATCGCACGCCCTTTGCTGCGGGATCAGGAGTCGACAGCGTGCCAGTGTTCCACGGAGAGTTGCACGGCACGCATGCCGTTGTACTCGTTGACCTCCATCCTGTAGAGCGCCGCGATACGGGACGGAAGCGGGCGGGTCGCACCGAATACCATGGCGTCGAACCCGCGCTGCGCGCGGCTCAAACGCAACTTGAGATGTCGTTCGCCGATGATACGCTGGCTCGTCACATCAAAAACATCGTAATAGCGCGGCGCCGGAAAGCCCGCTCCCCAGACCTGCTCGCGCACGAGAAGCGCAAGCTCGAGCGTCATCTCGGAAAGCGTGAGACTTCCGTCCGTTTCCCACTGCCGCTCGAGATCCCCGGGCGTCAGGGCCGCTTGTGCGGCGCGCTCGAACGCCGCGGCGAAGCGCGCATAGTCGTGCTCGCGCAGCGTCACTCCGGCGGCGGCTGCGTGTCCTCCGAAGCGGAGGAGCAGATCGGGTTCGCGTGTGGCAATGAGGTCCAGCGCGTCGCGCAGGTGCAAAGCCGGAATCGAGCGTCCCGATCCTCTGATCTCGCCGTCCACGCCGCGGGCAAAAGCGATCGCGGGCCGATGGTAGCGGTCCTTGAGTCGCGAAGCGATGATCCCCACGACGCCCTGATGCCACGCGGGATCGAAGAGTGCGAGCGTATAGCTGTCCTGGAATGCAGCCATGCGATCCACGGCAGCGAGCGCGCTCTCATTCATGTCTGCCTCCAGCGAGCGCCGCTCGCGGTTCAGCGCGTCGAGCTCGCTCGCGAGCGAGCGGGCCCGTGCTTCGTCATCCGTGATGAGGCATTCGATGCCGACCGCCATGTCGGCGAGCCGTCCTGCCGCGTTGATTCGGGGCGCGACTACAAAACCGAGGTCGGAGGCGGTGGCGCAACGCGGATCGCGACCTGCGACCTCGAATAGCGCGGCGAGTCCGGGCTGCATGCGTCCCTGGCGCATGCGCTCGAGTCCGTGGTGTACCAGGATGCGGTTGTTGTGATCGAGCTTCACCACATCCGCGACGGTTCCCAACGCGACCAGATCCAGCAATGTGCCCAGATTAGGTTCGCTCCGTTGGCAGAACGCTCCGCGCCGGCGCAGCTCGGCCCGCAACGCCATCATGAGATAGAACACGACGCCCACACCAGCCAGGTGCTTGCTTGGAAAATCGCAACCGGGCTGATTGGGATTGATGATGCACCAGGCATCGGGCAGGCTCGCGCCGGGAAGGTGATGATCGGTGATCAGTACCTTAAGGCCGAGACGGTTCGCTTCGGCGACGCCCTCGACGCTCGCGATGCCGTTGTCCACGGTGATCAGCACATCCGCATCGCGCGTTTCGACGGCGTGGCGCACGATTTCCGTGCTGAGGCCATAACCGTGACGCATCCGGTCGGGTACGAGATAGTCGACGCACGCGTTGAGCGCGCGCAGCGCGCGCATGCCCACCGCACAAGCCGTCGCACCGTCGGTATCGTAGTCGGCGACGATCAGGAGTCTCTCCCGGGCTTCGATCGCGTCCGCAAGGAGTTGCGCCATCCGGGTCAGGTTACGCATCGCTTCGGGCGCTGCGAGCCGGGAAAGGCTGCATTCGACATCCCCAGCGGCTGCGATGCCGCGTCC
>DATFGD010000207.1:0-7266 GCA_035249725.1 Burkholderiales bacterium | reverse complement strand
CATGCCGATTACCCCAACGTTCCAACCGCGGAAGAAGCCGCGCCGGCCGACAAGAAGTCGCTCATCCATGCGATCGTGGACATCAATGAAACGCACCGCAGCTACATCGGCCCGCCCGGGACGGATCCAAAAGCGGCCGCGGCTTTCCGTGCCGCGCTGAAAGCGGTGATGAGCGATCCGGAATTCCTCGAGGAAACGAAGAAAGGCAATCGCCCGGTGAGCTATATGGACGGCGCGCAACAACAGAAAGTCGTCGCGAGCATCAGTAAAGAGGGCAAGAGTCTCACGCCCATTCTCAAGGCGGCCGTCAAGGAGATTCAGTAACGGCCCTTGAAGACAGGACCCAGCCGGTTCCGCCTCCGTTCCGGCGCGATAAAGGGCGAACTTCGGTTCGCCCTTTTTGTTGTGTATAGTCGCCCGCGATGAGCCGGGCAATCAAAACCTATTCCCTGTCGGAGCGCGCGATGGGGCAGGATTTCGGTATCCACGACGAGCGCAGCGTGACGCGAATCGGCGAAGCGCATCGTCACGAATACTTTCAGATCCAGCTCAATCTCGACGGCAGCACACGGCATCACATTGGCGCCACCGTGCGCCCGTTCGAGCCGGGGAGCGTGAGCTTCGTGCTGCCGTATCGCGTGCACCGCGTGCCGCATCCGCCCGGTTCACGCTTCTACGTGTTGAGCTTCAACCAGCGCATGCTGCGTCCGGAGCTCGACGTCGACCCGCTCGACCTCGAGGACGTGGCGCTCGAACGCGCCCCGGAGCTGGCGCCGTTCCGCTTTCAGGAGTTCATGGACTTCGGGCTGGCCGGCGCGGAACTCGTCTTTGCCGAACAGGCATGCCGGCGCATGGCGGAAGAAAATGCGAACCGGCGGTTCTGCTCAATGGAAATCATCCGTGCCCACCTGCTGCTGCTGATCGGCACGGTCTGCCGCCGCTACGAAGGCGCGCTCCTTGAACTCGCCGCGTCGCAGGCGCAGCGGCGCAGCCGCCGCGATGCCCTCTCGCGCGTGATCCGGCATGTGCGCGAAAATCTCGCGCAGCGCATCACGTTGACCGATGCCGCGGCCGCCGCGGATCTCTCGCCCAACTACCTCGCACATCTGCTCAAGAAGGAAACCGGCAAGACCTTCACTGATCTCGTCACCGAGCGGCGTATGGAGAAGGCGCAGGAACTGCTCACGCATACCACCCTTCGCATCTCGGAAGTGGCGGAGGCGGTGGGTTTCGAGGACGAAGCCTACTTCGCGCGCCGTTTCCGGCAATGTTTCAAGCTGGCGCCCCGCGACTACCGCAACAAATCCGCGTCGCGATAGCACGATAATCCAGAAAAAAGCCATATCCGTCTCTGGCCCGCACTTGGGGAAATCCTTATTCTTCAAGCTCTTCAGCGAAAAAGCGGAGCGCAATTTGGCCACGCAGGACCGATGGATCACGATGGACACCGATGTGCTGGTCGTCGGCGGCGGCGTGGCGGGCAGCATGGCGGCGATACCTGCGCTGGAAGCGGGACTGCAGGTGGTGATGTGCGAAAAGGGCAAGGTGCTCGACCACTGTGGAAGCATCGGCTGCGGCGTCGATCACTACCTCACGGTGATGGACACCGGACCGGAGTGGGATACGCCGGACTATCTCATCAAGCATGTTCCCGAACTCACGGACGGCATCGTGGACATGGCGGTCGCCGGCCGCGTCATCCGCGAAATGCCGCGCATCTTTCGCAAGCTCGAATCGCTCGGCATCGATTTCAAGGACCGGAAGACCGGGACGTACTATCGGCTTCGTTCCTTCGGCCTGCCGGGCACCTATCACATCAATTTCGACGGCACGGATTTCAAGAAGCACATCGGCGAGCGCGTCCGTAAAGGCAAGGCAACGGTGCTCATGCGCACGATGGTGCTGCAGCTCCTGACCCGTGACAACCGCGCGTACGGCGCGCTCGCGTTCAACTTCCGCACCGGCGAGTGGTACGCCATCCGCGCGAAGACCGTGGTGCTCGCCGCCGGAGACGTGAACCGGATTTCAAAAAACGCATCCGGGCTCGCGTTCGACAGCTGGCATTTCCCCTACGACACCGGGGACGCGCATGCCATGGGCTACCGCTCGGGGGCGATGCTCGCCAACATGGAGTCGGTTGAGGCGACGCTCACGCCGAAGGGGTTTTCGTGCCAGGGCCTCAATGCGCTCGTGAGTCTCGGCGCGTATTTCGTCAACCGGCACGGCGAGCGCTTCATGTTCAAGTACGACAAGAAGGGCGAGAACGCGCGCCGCGCAGTGCTCGCGGACGCCGCCATAAACGAGTATCTGCTCGGCAACGGACCGGTGTACCTCGATTGCCGGCACTTGCCACAGGACATGCTCGACCGGATGGAGGTGACGCTGCAGGTCGATCGCTACACGGTGCCGGCGTTCTACCAGCAGAAGGGCGTCAATTTCCGCGAGGAACTGGTCGAAATATCGGTGTCGGAGCTTTCGATCCGCCGCAGCGGCGTGTACTTCCGCGGCAGCGGGCTGGCGGTGGACGTAAACGGCGAGACTTCCGTCGAGGCGTTATTCGCGGCGGGCGATTGCGCGACCGTGAGCGGGGGCATCGCGGGCGCCGCCGTATTGGGTCACATCGCTGGCGAAGGCACGGTGCGGCACGTGGAACAAAACCGCGGTGCATTGCCGCCGGTCGACATGGCGGCCGCGGACGCGCTGCGCTCGGAAGCGCACGCGGCCCTCACCCGCAGCGACGGAATGAGCTGGCGACAACTCGAGGACGCAACGCGCCAGACGGTCACCGATCACGTCGGCGTGCGTCGGACCGAAAAAGGTCTCAAGCTTGCGCTCGATACCCTGCAGGCGCTTGCACAGCGCGAGGCAACGCTGAAAGCGGACGGCCTGCACGGACTCATGCGGGTTCACGAGGCCCGGAACATTCGTCTCAACGCGGAACTGATGGCGACCGCTTCGCTGGTGCGCAAGGAGACCCGCACCGGTTCGTCGCACTGCCGGTTGGATTATCCCGCGACCGATGACCAGAACTGGCGCAAATTTGTCCTCGTCACCCGGGGTGAAGCAGGACCCGCCGTGCGCACCCTGTCCACCGACCGCGCGCTTTCCGACGCGTTTGCGCGGACCTGAGGCGGCACTCGTGTCCCACGAAAGCGCCGTGCACAATCCGATCCGGATCGACCCTGAAACGTGCGTCCGCTGCAATCTGTGCGACTGGATCTGTCCCGGCGACATCATCTACAAGGAAGAGGACAACCGGGAAACGTTGCCGGTGATCGCCTATCCCGACGAATGCTGGTACTGCGGACTGTGCCAGTCGATCTGTCCCACCAACGCCATCACCGTCGTCTTTCCCGAGCAGATGATCCACAACAGCACGGACGTCCTTTCCCTGCTCGGCAAAGTGGTTAAATAAGTCCCGCTGGTTTCTCCCGGCCGCCTCCCGGCGGTTTGCTACAATGCGGCAGTGACCTATACCGGCGGCGGGAACTTGTCCCCCGGCGCAGCTGTATTAATATCAGATACCTTAATTGACCCGCCCAAGCCGCCAGGATCGCCGGATAATCGTAGGACTGGGCGCGGAGTAGCACAGCGCGATGTGCGAGACAGGCGGCAGTTGAGTTTCTATCGTTTTTCCTTGGCGTTCTTGGCGGCTTTGGCGGTTAAATGGATTCCGGGGTGGAGATGAAAACAGCAGTCAATCGCCTGCGCGGCGTCGAGCGCGACATCGTTCAGGCGCCGATCGCCGGCGAAGCCGCGCCGTACTACGAGCCGCAGCGTAACGAGGTCGCGATTTTCGAGGCGGCTTACAAAAAGCGGCTGCCGGTCATGCTCAAGGGCCCCACCGGATGCGGCAAGACGCGGTTCCTGGAATTCATGGCGTTTGAGCTGCAGCGACCCCTGGTCACGGTTTCGTGCCACGAAGATCTGACGAGTTCGGATCTCGTCGGGCGGTTTCTGCTCGAAGGTTCCGAGACCGTGTGGCAGGACGGCCCGCTCACGCGCGCGGTGAAAGCGGGCGCCATCTGCTATCTCGACGAGATCGTGGAGGCGCGCACCGATTCCACCGTCGTCATCCATTCCCTTACGGATCACCGCCGCAAGCTCACCATCGAGAAGAAGGGCATGGAGATCGAAGCGCACGAGGATTTCATGCTCGTCATCTCGTATAACCCGGGCTATCAGACGGTGCTCAAGGATCTGAAGCCCTCCACCAAGCAGCGTTTCATCGCGATCAATTTCGATTTCCCCCCGGAAGACATCGAGCGCAAGATCATCGTGAGGGAGGTGCCGGGCATTGCCGCGGAGATCGCGCACCAGCTCGTGGCCGCAGGCCGCAAGGCGCGGCTGCTCAAGGATCACGGGCTCGAAGAGGCAACGTCCACACGCGCGCTGGTTTACGCGGCAAGCATGATGAGCGCCGGCCTCGATCCCATCGCGGCCTGCCAGGTCGCGATGATCAATCCCATTACCGACGACATGGAACTCGCCGAAGCGATGATGGAGATCGTGCAGGCGCACTTTGCGGCATAAGCACGCTTAACTGCGCCGCGCGATGACATCCGGCGATACCGCGATACAGGAGCTGCTGCACGATTTCCGGGACGCGAGCCTCGTCGCGTCGCGCGAAGTGGAGCATGTGCTGCCCGCCATCCGCTCGCATGGGGACCGCATCGCGCTGACCTGGCTCCTCGCGTGCCGACGTCTCTTCGACTTCGATCGGGAGGCGGGCCGCGCTTTTATTCGCGGCAGCGGTGACGCGGAGCAGGTATCCGAAACCGTATTGCCGTGGACGGAGCAGGCGCTGCACTTCGTGCGCTGGCGCGGCTCGTGGCGCGCGCTCGAGGGCTTCATGATGAATCTGCCGCGCGCCTACGGCTCGCTCGGTCACGCCGGCGAGCGGCGCTGGGCGGAAATCGGATTCGCCTGGTGCGCGCGCCAGCTCGAAAGCGGCAGCGCGTTCTTCACCACGCCCGTGACCGATCTCTCCGGCCGGCAGGGCAGTGCTGGCATCGAGCAGCTCGCGACCCCGGCCGAAGAATTGTTCGAATCGCGAAAACTCCTCCTCAGCACCTATCTTGCGGGCGCGATCCGCGTGAGAAACCTGCTCGGTGCGCAGGCCATTCTGCCGTGGGCATTGCGCGGGGCGGACATCATGCAGGCAGGACGTGCGCGCGGTGAAGCGTACTTCCGCCTCGAATCCGAAGAGAGCCTCGCGCTGCTGCTGGAACATTTGCCGGGCTTTCGTCTCAGCGACCGCAATCGCCTCCTCGGCATGCTGCTCGACGTTTGGTACGGCGCCAGCTTCGATCTCAAGGAGAGCAGCTGGTCGCCGGAGAAGGGACGGCCGTTCGTGGAGACCGACGGACGCAGCCTTTTTTTCCCTGCGGTCATGGCGAGCCGCGATGAGGCGGTGCTCGCGGTGCTGCATGGCGCGGGCCACATGCGTTACGGCACTTTCGACCGGCTAGCGATGAAGGAAATGTTTGCCGCAGCGAATGTGGATTTTCCGGAATCGGGGCCGGTGTCATGGGTACCGCTCTACATGCGCTACGGCGACGATGCGCTGCGCTTCCAGCTCATCTTCGATCTGTGCGAGGATCTGCGCGTCGATTTCCGCGTGCAGCATGCGGTGCCGAACTATCTGTCGCGGCTCGCTGCGGCCGCGCGTGCTGCAACACCGCGCCCCCCGGAAGCCGCCGCCTATTTTGATCTGGCACTGGCGAGCGTGGAAGAAGCGATGACCGCCTTGCACGCAAGCGCGCCGCGCGGGCGGCAGTTCGGACCGCTGTTCGATCCCGCCTCGACGGTGGCCGACGCGTTTCGCATCGCGGCGGCCATCTACAGCAACGATGAACTGCCGCGCGTGATGGACCTCGAGACGTTTCACGCGGCGTACCTTCCCGGTCGCGGCCCCAATGCGACGCGGCTCGCGCATCCCCAGCAGCGTCAGGAGCAGCAGCAGACGCAGGCGGGCGCCGAGCAGCAGAATCAGCCCGACGAACAGGGTGAAGACCGGAGCGAAACGGCGCAGAACGCCGAGTCCGGCGATCAGCAGGACGGCGGCAAGCACAAGGAAGTCGCCGGGTACGGTGATTCGAGCGGCACGTCAGCGCAGTCGGCAAGCCGCTCCGATACCCAAAAACAGGACGCAACTGCCGGGGACAAGGGCGTGCCCTACCCGGAGTGGGACTATCGCGAGCAGCGCTACAAGCGCAACTGGAGTTGGGTGCAGGAAAAAAGGCTCGCGGAATCGAACATGGCTGAAACCCACCGCCTCGAACGGCAGTACTCCAATGCGCTGAAGCGCCTGAAGAAGGCGATTCAGGCGCAGAAACCCGCCCGGCTCGCACCGCTGCTGCGCCAGCTCGACGGCGACGACATGGATATCAATGCCGTGGTGGGTTACGTTGCGGAGAAGCAGGCGGGGCGCTCGCCCACGCCCGCAATCTACCGGCGGCGCGAGATGCGGCAACGCGAGGTTGCGGTGACGTTGCTTGCCGATATGTCCACTTCGATCATGCAGCATCTACCCGAAGGCGGCGGACGACTGGTCGATCGCGTGCGTGCAGGCGTACTCCTCTTCGCGGAGAGCATGGAGGAGGTGGGAGACGCGTACAGCATCGCGGGGTTCTGCTCGAAATATCGCGACAACGTGAGCTACTACACGATCAAGAGCTTCGAACAACCGCTGTCGGAAGAAGTGCGCAGCCAGATCGGCGGCATGTCGGGCCGCCTTGCCACGCGCATGGGCGCTGCGATACGCCATGCAACGGCGCGTTTCGAACAGGTGGAAAGCCGGCGGCGCCTGCTGCTGATCCTTTCAGACGGCCGGCCCGAAGATTATGACGACGGCGGCGATCGCCGTTATCTGCACGAGGACACGCGCATGGCGGTGAAGGAGGCGGTCGCGCGCGGCGTGCACCCGTTCTGCATCACGGTGGACACCATGGCGAACCAGTACCTCCCGCAGATCTTCGGGCGCGGCCACTACCTGGTTCTCGACCACATCAACTCGCTGCCCAACAAGCTGCCGGAGATCTACTTCCGCCTGCGGCGGTGAGCGGCCGGACCGCCCCTCATGACTCTCGGCGATCGCTTGCGGACGCTGATGGCGCCGGACAAGGCGCGCTGGAGGCCGATGCTGCTGGGGCTCGCGCTGTCCGCGTGCGCCGCCGGCGCGGCGGTGCTCACGCAGCCCAGCCTCGTCTCCCTGGGATTCGTCGTCCTCGCGCTCTCGGCGTGGTTCGCGGGCGTGTGCGCCAT
>DATFGD010000206.1:0-2093 GCA_035249725.1 Burkholderiales bacterium | reverse complement strand
GCTCAGCAGCTTTTCCCTGACGACGGGAATGCCGTAGCGCGCGAGCACTTGCTTGGCCCGATGCTCGCCGAGCGTGGCGGTGTTCTCCGGAAGATCGAGATCGAAGCGCGGTACGACGCGTTTGAACGGGCGCTTGGGTGTGGCGGCGTACGCGCGCGTCTTCTGCACAAATTTCGTGACCGCAGCCATTGCGGCGATCGCGCGTCCCGGCGCCATGATGCACGGCACGCCATTCTCCTCCAGATAGCGCATCACCTCGCCGTTGTCGTCCGGCGCAGTGGGCCAGTTGAGCACGAGCGGTTTGTCGGTCTCGCGCAGCACCTCGAGCAGACCTTCCGCCCACGGGCGTGCCGCCCCGCCGCGCGGCGGACGCGCGATCGCCTGATCGATATTCGGATCCGCGAGCACCTCGCGAATGGCTTTGCTGTAGGAAGCGAAGTTGTCGTTGTAGCCGTGCGCCGTCGCATCGATCGGGTTATCGGCCGAGGCAAACGAAACCATGATCTCGCGCAGCTTTGCGGTGGTCGCATCGGAGAGCTTCGGCAGCGCCAATCCGTGCTCGATGCAGCGGTCGGCCAGTAGCACGCCGGCGCCGCCCGAGAGCGTGAGCACCGCAACCCGATTGCCCGCGGGCAGTTTGCGGCCAAGGAGTATTTTCGAGATGTCGATCAGATCGTCGACGTCGCGGATTTCGATGTAGCCGCCGCGGCGAAACGCCGCGCGGAACAGTTCATAACCCGCCGTGAGCCGCGCGGTATGCGAGGTGGCGGCGCGCCGGCCGATGTCGGTATTGCCCACTTTCCATACGAGTATCGGTTTGCCGAGTTCCAGCGCGCGCTCGCCGATCTCGATCATGCGGCGGCCGTCGGTGATGCCTTCCATGAAGGCGACCAGGATTTCCACCTCGGGACGCTCGAGCAGGTCTGCCATCCAGTCGAGAAGCGAGAGATCCGCTTCGTTGCCGGTGGAAACCGCGTAGTTGAATCCAAGTCCGTAATAGCACGCGATCGCCACCACGCCGAATCCGAAGCCGCCGGACTGCGTCACCATGGCGAGCGGCCCGGGCTTGAGCGTCGTCAATTGCAGGGTGCCGCCGAACCCGATGCGCGCCTGGTCCTTGAGATTCATGATGCCGAGGCAGTTGGGGCCGACGAGGCGCACGCCCCACTTGCGTGCCGTCGCCACAAGCTCGGCCTGAAGGGTTTTTCCTTCACCACCGACTTCGCTGAATCCCGCTGACAACACGAGCGCGTAGGGAATGGCGGCTTTTCCGCACTGTTCGATTACGCCCCGCACATGCGGCGCCGAGAGCGCCACCAGCGCGACGTCGCATGGCTGCGGCACGGCGGTGAGATCGGGATAGCAGGGGAGGCCGCGGATTTCCGTGTACTTGGGATTGACCGGATAAACCTTGCCCGCATAACCGAATTCGGTGAGCAACCGGATCGGTTGGCCGCCGATGCGGGCGACATCGTTCGATGCGCCGACGATCGCCACGCTGCGGGGATTGAGAAAGCGCGACAGATCGCCCGGTGCTTCGCGCGGTCGTGCGGCGGGTGTCAAAGACATGCGGTGAATGAGTGGAGGAAAGAACCTCAGTCGCGAATTCTAGCGCACCCATCCACACGGTCGGCGCGCGGGTCCACGATGCGGGCGGCTTGGTTCCTCGTACTTTGCGACATCAGGAAGTTCTGAAGAAGTCCGTTCGTGTTGAGCTCCGAGCCTGTCCTGAGCGATAGTCGAAGGGAAACATGAACGGCTTGGAGTCATTTTGTTACACGCTTAGCAGTCACGCTTGATCTGCTTTATGTATGCAATCAGCGCGTCCGCTACGGCGGCCGGCTGTTCGGGAAGCAGCGCGTGTCCGGCGTTCGGGATGGAAACTATCGTTACCCGCTGCGCACCGAGTTCCGCGCGATAGCGGTTGCGCGATGCAGACGGCGTGCACACATCGTTTTCGGGCTGGAGATCGAGGACAGGGACCGTGCCCGCGGTCCACCATTCTCCTTTTGGGGTCGCTTCTGTAGCGGCGCGTTCGGCCAGCATCACCGCTTCGTTCCAGCCTCCGAGCCAGACGCGCGGATCGTTTCCCG
>DATFGD010000205.1:0-4083 GCA_035249725.1 Burkholderiales bacterium | reverse complement strand
GTTCCACGGCCCGTCAACCGGCGGATGACAGTCTTGCCATTGGAGTATAGGATGTGGCGCGCTTGAAGCGAACAATCCAAAGGAGGAACGGCATGCGGCGCATGACAGCGGTTTGCGAGTGCATTGGCGCAATCATCGGCGCAGCAGCGTTTGCATTTGCGACGCCCGTAGTAGCGCAGGAATGGAAACCGGGCAAGAACGTCGATATCGTGGTCGCATCCGGCGCCGGCGGTTCGTCGGACCGCAGCGCACGTGTCGTCCAGAAACTGCTTCAGACGAACTCCGCCTTCCCCAGCCTGAGCGTGACGAATCGGCCCGGCGGCGGCGGCACGGTCGCCTGGACGTTTCTCACCCAGCATCCGGGCGACGCACACTATATCGCGACGTTCTCGCCCACCATGCTGACCAACCAGATTCTCGGTATCGGCAAACTGAGCTACCAGGATTTCACACCGCTCAGCATCCTGCTGCGCGAGTACGTGATCGTGACGGTGAACGCGGAATCGCCGATCACATCCGGCCAGGCATTGGTGGAGCGCCTGCGCAAAGACCCGACATCGGTCAGCTTTGCGTTCTCCGCCTCGCCGGGCAATCACAACCACGTGCTGATCGGGATGATCATGAAGGCCGCCGGCGCCGATCCGAAGAAAGCGAAGGTCGTGATCCAGAAATCCGGTGGTGCGGGGGCGACCGCGATGCTCGGCGGCCACATCGATGTGCTGGTGGGCGCGCCGGCGAACGTGCTGCCTCACATCGAGGCGGGCAAAGCACGCGCAGTCGGCATCGGTGCGCCGAAACGGCAGCCGAACGCGCTCGCGAAAGTACCGACATTCAGGGAACAGGGCATCGACGCGGTGTTCTTCAGTTGGCGCGGCTTTATCGGGCCGAAAGACCTCACGCCGGCGCAGATCGCGTTCTGGGATGACGCGTTCGGCAAGGCGGTCCAGGGCGAAGAATGGAAAAAGGATCTTGAGAAGAACGCATGGGCCGAGGATTTCATGGGCCACGCCGAAACCCGCAAGCACCTCGACAGCGAGCATCAGGTCATGACGAAGATGCTGGCCGACCTTGGCGTGCTTCCCAGGTAATGTAGTTCGGGAACGCGGATTACCTGCTCGGCGCTGAGGCGCACGCGATCCAGTGAAAAAATCCTTCGTCATGCCGGCGAAAAGTCCGCATCCAGTCGGTCTACTACTTTCCCTGGATCCCGGCGTTCGCCGGGATGACGTTACGCGGAGGCGTCCGCTTTGAGGCCCGCCTGCTCGATTCCATAAGCGCAGCAAGCTTCGTCTTCCTCTCCGCTACCCCCACTCCCGCCGGCGGCGCCGATGATGTCGCCGGCCGCATTCTTGATGAGCACCGCACCCGTTTGCGGCAGAAACTTGCCTTGCGCGGTCGCGGCCAGCGTCATGAAGAAGTTCGGATTGTTTTTCGCGCGTCTCGCGAGCGCGCGGCTCGAGGCGCCCATCGCAACCGATGCCCACGCCTTCCCGCGCGCGACGTCGAGCCGGAACATGCTCGCACCGTCCTCGCGCTGCGCCGAGATGATATTGCCGGACGCGTCGAGCACCACCACGCCGAGCGGATCCACCTTCATTTCGCGCGCCTTGGCAAATGTTTTTTCGATGATAGTGTTGGCCTGCTGCAGGGTAAGTTGAGCCATGCGAACTCCGTCTATATCAGTGTGGAATTGAAATGAAGAGCGTTGCCGAAAGGCGCGGCCGGGTAGAACCTTACAAGTGCGATACCGGTGTGTCAATTAAGCAGGCGCACGGGCAGCGTGCGGCGACAGAATAGACTGCCGGCCTGCGGCCCCGGCTGGCGCTGCGTGTATCATGCGATTAGAACAATAAGCCTCGCGCTGGAGGAGATGATGCGTATTGCGCTTATCGTATGGGTATCCCTCGGTGCGCCGTTGGGCGCCGCGTACGGGCAACAACAGGACTATCCGGTGCGACCCATACGCGTCGTGGTGCCCAATGCGCCGGGCAGCACGACGGACTTGCTCGGACGCATCGTCTTCACCCGCATGTCGGAACGGCTGGGCCGGCAACTGGTCGTGGATAATCGGCCTGGCGCAGGCGGCACGCTCGGCATGGAGATCGCCTCGCGCGCGGCGCCCGACGGCTATACCTTGACCGGCGTGGCCGCGTCGATGCTGACCATCGTTCCGCATACCTATCGTAAGCTGCCGTACGACCCGCTGCGCGATTTCGTGCCGGTGGGACTCTTTGTGACGGCGCAGACCGCGTTGTGCGTCAATGCGAATCTCGCCGCGAAGTCGGTGCGCGAATTCGTGGAGCTTGCAAAAGCGCGGCCCGGACAGCTCAACATGGCCTCGGCAGGCGTAGGCTCGACGAGCCATCTCGGCGGCATCATGTTCGCGACGCTCGCCGGCATCACGCCCAATCATGTCCCGTACAAAGGCGGCGGGCCTTCAGTGGCCGCGGTCGCGCAAGGCGAAGCGCAGTGGACGGTGCCGCCGCTCAGCGCGGCGATGCCGCAAGTGCGGGCCGGGCGCATGCGTTGCATTGCGACCGGCGGCGACCGGCGTTCGCCCGTCACGCCGGAGCTGCCGACGATCGCGGAAAGCGGCGTGGCGGGTTTTCGATACTACGGGTGGAACGGAATCGTCGCGCCGCGCGGCACGCCGCGTTCGATCATCACGAAGCTCAATCGCGTGATGGGCGACGTGCTGAACGCGGCGGAAGTGCGCAAGCTTTACTTTGAGCTGGGCGAGGAACCGGTGCGTGGATCGCCGGAAGATTTCGGCAAGCTCATCCGCGAAGACTACGAACGCATGGGGAAACTCGTGAAACTGGCCGGCATCAAGCCGGAGTGACACCACCCCGCTCGCACAGCGAGCACCCCTCCTCATCGGAGGAGGGGAAAGAGCATATCCCCTCCTACATTAGGAGGGGTGGCGCGAAGCGCCGGGGTGGTCTAACCGCGCCAGTTGTCGGCAGCGCCCTTTTGCGAGATTTCCCGTTCGAGCCGCGGCGTGGAGCGCACCGCCGCATAACGCGCCGATTCGCCGCCCGCAACCTTGAAGTGGTAAGGCTCACTCTTTGGAATATGGACGACATCGCCGGAATTCGCGCGGCGCTTCTCTTTTCCGACTTTGACGTCCAGCGTGCCGCGCACGACGTATAGGAACTGCTCGTGCGGCGCGCTCAGCGCCTCGGTCACATATCCCGGCGGCGACTCGACGAAACCAAACCCGATATTCGTGCCTTCGACCCAGCGCTCGCAGTGCCCGGAAGCCGCCGGCGCATCGAGCGCCTCGATCATCGGGTAGTAGCACGTACCGAGGCCGTCGAGTATCGCGCTCGACTTGCTGGCATCTTTCGCCTGGCCCGGATACCGGCCCGCGTTCACCGCTTTCGTGACTTCGCCGGCGGACAGCGCCTTGTCGGGGAGCGCTTCATCGGCTGCCGCACCGATCAAGGTCCAGGTGCGGTCCTTGATGTAGAGATAGCGCAGGTCGCCGTCCTCGCACGCCTTGAATCCATGGCGCGCGAACGGTGGAATGTGCACGAAAGTCCCCGGCGGGACGATGCGTCGGTCGCGACCCACCATGCAATTGATCTTTCCCGCGAGCGGGAACGCCATCAATTCGTTGGGATGATAGTGCAGTTCCGAGCCGGTGCCCGCGCGTTTGGTGACCATGCGGAAGTACATGAACTCGCCTTCGATGACCGGCCCCTCCGCAGTCGAAAGATGCGGATTGAAGCGGTGGGACGCGAGGTTTTCAAAGCGGTAAAACGGCATGAATAATTCCTCAGCGCTTTGGGGATTTCGGTTTATTCGCTACACTGCAGTCTATAACAAATCGCCGCTCCACCCCGTATCTTCATGACAGATGAAATCCATTACCTCTCCGTAGCGCAGGCGGGTGCACTTATCCGCAAGCGCAAGCTGTCGCCGGTTGAACTCACAACGGCCTATCTCGAACGCATCGAGACGTTCGACCCGCAGCTCAATGCGTTCATCACCGTCACACCGGAGCTTGCGCTCAAGCAGGCGCGGCGCGCCGAGCGCGAGATCGTAAAAGGCAACTATCGCGGACCGCTGCACGGCATT
>DATFGD010000204.1:0-2231 GCA_035249725.1 Burkholderiales bacterium | reverse complement strand
CCGGCGGCAGCGCGCGATTCGCCTTGGCAAGGGTCGCTGCCAGCCCCTTCAGACCCACGATGTACTCGCTCATCAAACCGAAGATCGGAGAATGGAGGTTGGGATGAGCAAGACGTTTGATCTGGTGCACGTAATCCGCAGCGATCAGTTCGCGCGTGCCCCGACGCTTGAAATCGCCGAGCGCGTACACTTCCTCGAGATCATCGCGCTGCAGATTGTGATAGAGGTAAGCGCCTTTCTCGTCGGTCGCGAGCGCGGGATGCGGCTGGTACAGGATGCCGGGACGGATCCGTATCGTGTATTCGCTGACTGCGACCTCTCTGGCATCGGCATCTTCGGGAAGCGGGCGACCCTGCGCATCGAAAAGCGCCGGGCGCGGCACTTCGACCGCGGCGAAAGGCACCAGCTCATAGGGCCGTTTGAAATAGTGGTACTGCAGCAGCGGCTGGTAGATCTGTGCGATGAAAGTGTATTCGTTTGAGCTGTACGACTGGACCGGGTCCAGGTGCTTGGGCCGCTCGGTGAACGCCGAATAAAGTATGTTGGCACCGGCCTGCGATGCCGGGTAGGGATTGTTCCAGCTCTGGCCGTCGCACGCCGCGAGGACCACGAAGCACAGCAACCAAGACAAGCGCATCATCGCGTGGAGAGTGTAGCTTAAATCAGGTGGAGCGCGGGTCGATCGCAACCGACCCGTCGTTTATAATGCGCGTTTTGCAACCAGCGGAGCGCTCCGCGAACCGCCATGGCATTTTTGCAGGACAGGAAGATACTCGTCACCGGCGTCCTCTCCAATCGTTCCATCGCCTACGGCATCGCACAGGCGCTCAAGCGCGAAGGCGCCGCACTGGCGCTGACCTATCAGAGCGAGGAGTTGCGCGGCCGCGTCACGGAGCTCGCGCGCGACTTCGGCACGATACCGGTGTTTCCCTGCGATGTGGCGGACGATACGCAAATCGCGACCCTGTTCGAGGTGCTCAAACGGGAATGGGATGGACTGGATGGCGTCGTGCATTCGATCGCGTTTGCCCCGCGTGAAGCGCTGAAGGGCGATTTTCTGGAAGGCCTGACGCGCGATGCGTTTCGCGTTGCGCACGAAGTGAGCGCGTACAGTTTCGCGGCGCTTGCGAAAGCCGGATTGCCGCTGATGGAAGGCCGCCGCGCGTCGTTGCTCACGCTCACTTATCTCGGTGCCGTGCGCAGCATACCGCACTACAACGTGATGGGTCTCGCCAAGGCTAGCCTCGAAGCAAGCGTGCGCTACCTCGCACGGGACCTGGGTCCGAAAGGCGTGCGCGTGAACGGCATATCGGCAGGCCCGATCAAAACGCTCGCCGCTGCCGGCATAGGCGGTTTCAGCAAGATTCTCAAGTTCGTGGCGGACAACGCTCCGCTCCGGAGAAACGTAACGACCGAGGAAGTGGGTAACGCCGCCGCGTTCCTGATGAGCGAGCTCGCCTCCGGCATCACCGGCGAGATCACGTACGTCGACTGCGGATTCAGTACCACTATCGGCGGAATGGCCGCAGTGGAATAACGTCCCGATACGTCACTCTTTCTTCTGGGTCAGTTCCTTACTGATCCTGACCGCGTTCTTCTGCTTGAGACTTTCCACGTAGGCGAGCATCGCCTCCTGACCGCGCAGCTGGCGCAGCGCTTCTGCAACTTGCTTGCGCCGCTCGGGGTCGATCTTTTCCGGCTCCACAACGCGCGAGATGCGTATCAGCGTATACCCGCCGTTCGGCATATCGATGCCGGCATAAGCCGGGAGCTTGGCGGTATCAACGCGAAATGCCTGCCTCAGCACCGCCTCACTGTAGCCCTTGGCTTCCGCGCGCCCCACCAGCTGAGCCGCTCCCCACTTCATTTCCGCCTCGCCCCCCTGCTTCAGTTTTTCCACCTGTTGCCGGCCTTCCTGGGCGGCCAGTTGCGCGGCACGCTGCAGCGTGAGCTTCTTTTCTATGGCCGCGGCCACTTCCGCAAACGGCTGCATCGCGGCGGGCTTGTGCTCCAGCAGACGTGCGGCGACCAGGACGCCCGGTCCCACTTCGACGACGGGACTGTTGCGCTTGTTCGCAATCACGTCCTCGGAGAACATCGCCTGCCGCAGCTTGGGGTTATTGAGTATCTGATCGGCAGCGTGCTCGCGGGTAATCCAGCCGCTCTGGCGGACGCTCTCTTTGGCAAGTTCTGCGGCCGGCTGGAGCGTGTCCGATTGCTCGAACACGATA
>DATFGD010000203.1:0-2301 GCA_035249725.1 Burkholderiales bacterium | reverse complement strand
GTGGCGCAGGAGGCGGCACGCCGGTGTGTTCCTCAACTGCATG
Organism: Burkholderiales bacterium; assembly: GCA_035249725.1. Taxonomy (GTDB): domain Bacteria; phylum Pseudomonadota; class Gammaproteobacteria; order Burkholderiales; family SG8-41; genus DSOT01. The sequence continues at coordinate 2,258 of DATFGD010000203.1, read as the reverse complement.
CCGGACAGCACTTCGTGGACTTCAATGCCACGGATCCGGCGCTCAAGATCCAGATCGAGCGCATCATCGCGCCGAGCGGCGCAGCCTTCGTCGAAGGCGCCGTGCTCGGCGCAGTGGGCGTGACCGGCGCGAAGACCGAAATCCTGCTGGGCGGCCCGCATGCGCGGCATGCCGAGCGCAATCTCGCCGGCGAGCTGGGCTTGAATGCGCGGTTCTACAGCGAAGAGATCGGCAAGGCATCGATGTTCAAGATGCTGCGCAGCGTGTTTTCGAAGGGCCTCGAAGCGCTGTTGATCGAGTTTCTGACGGCGGGCGAGCGTGCGGGCATCCGCGAGGACCTGTGGCGCGAAGTAACGGAGTTGCTGGCGAACCATCCCTTCGAAAAGACGGCATCGAACTGGGTGCGCAGCCACGCGACCGCGCACGTGCGGCGTTATCACGAGATGAAGCAGGTTGCGAACGTGCTGCGCCAGCTCGATATCGAGCCGACGATGACCGCGGCGACCGAGGCGTTCTTTCAGCGCTCGGGCACGCTCGGTTTGCAGCCGAACTTTGCCGCGACTCCCCAGAGCATGGACGAGGTCGTGCGGTTCTTCAATGATCGTTTGCACATACGAAAGGCTGAAAAAGCGGAATGAAAAGAAATCGCATGAAGGAAAAGCTGAAGGCCGGCGAGCCGGTATTCGGCGTATCGGTCATGATTCCCTCGCCGCAAATCGTCGAGATGGTGGGCGCGGCCGGCTTCGACTGGGTGCTGCTCGATTGCGAGCACGGCACGCTCACGCTCGAGAGCGTGGAGCTGATGGCCATGGCTGCCGAGGCGTGCGGGATCACCGCTATCGCGCGGCCGGTTACGCGCAGCGCAGAACACATTCTGCAGGTGCTCGACCGCGGCGTGATGGGCGTGCAGGTGCCGCACGTCAATACCGCCGCCGAGGCGCGCGAAGTGCTCGCTGCGGTCAAGTATCACCCCGCGGGGCGACGCGGGCTGGCCGCAGGCACGCGCGCCGCAGTGTACGACTCGCACGGCACGCTGGCGGACTACGTCAAGGCGGCAAACGACGCGACGTTGATCGCGATTCAGCTCGAAGATCAGCCCGCGATCGAGAACATCGACGAGCTGCTGAAAGTCGACGACATCGATGTATTCTTCATCGGTCCGTCGGACTTGTCGCAGGCCATGGGCCATCCCGGCAATCCGAAAGCGCCGTCAGTTGCAAATGCGATCGAGACGAGCTTTCGCAAGATGGTCGCCGCAGGCCGCACGCCGGGCACCCCGGCGACGGCAGAGGCGGTGCGCGAAGTGCTCGATAAGGGTGTGCGTTACATCTACACCCATTTGCCGCGGCTGCTGTCGAGCAGCGCGAAGACCTACCTCAAGAACGCGCGCGGCTAATCGGTTTTTTTTGGGGGGCTTCCGTTCTCGCTTTTTACTGTTTGATGCCGGCCGACTGAATTAACTTTGCCCAGCGGCTCGCATCCTGCGTCGTGTAGCGCTTCAATTCCTCCGGCGTCATGACGGTCGGCTCGAGCCCCTGACCGCCCAGCCGCTCGCGGCTCTCCGCGTCGGTCAGCACCTTTGCGATGTCGCCGTTGAGCTTCTTCACGATCGCAGCGGGCGTTCGAACCGGCGCAAAAACGCCGTACCAGGTGATGAGTTCGAATCCGGGAACGGTTTCTGCAATGGTCGGCGTATCGGGAATCGCTGCGGAGCGCTTGTTGCCGCCGGTGCCGAGCAGCCGCAGCCTGCCGGCTTTCACATGCGCGAGCACCGTCGGCATGCTGGTGAACATCAGCTGCACGCGCCCGGCAACGAGATCGGTCATCGCGGGAGCCGTGCCCTTGTACGGCACGTGCACGAGATCGGTGCCGGTGAGGCGCTTGAACAGCTCGCCGCCGAGATGGGGCGACGTTCCGGTTCCCACCGATGCGAAGTTGAGCACACCGGGCTTGGCCTTGGCGAGCGCGACGAGTTCGCTCACCGATTTGGCCGCGACCGAAGGATGCACGACCAGCACCTGCGGGCTTTGCACCAGCATGGCGACCGGCGCGAAATCGCGGTGCGGATCGTACGGCACCTTCGGCAGCATCAGCGGCGCGAGAAACGTCCCGCCGCCGGTGCCGAACAGGAGCGTGTAGCCGTCCGGTGTGGCGCGTGCGACGATCTCGCTTGCGATGACGGTGGCGGCGCCCGGCCGATTATCGACGACCACTTGCTGGGTGAGCAGCGGCGAGAGTTTCTGTGCCACGAGGCGGCC
>DATFGD010000202.1:0-13505 GCA_035249725.1 Burkholderiales bacterium | reverse complement strand
CCGCCTGCGCCACCCGGTCGGCCGGCTCGTATGTTGCGCGCTGCTTGCGCATGACCTCAAGCGTCTTGTCGATCTGGGGCTCGCCGATCTCCAGCCGTGGCCGCGTCACCGTAGCCTGCGTAAGGTCCCCCAGCGCCACTTCCGGGTACACCTCGAAAGTCGCACTGTATTCGAACGCGCTGGCGCCCTCTTCGAGCGGTTTCGCCTCGAACCGCGGATACCCCGCAACGCGCAACTTCTGCTGCCGCACGGCTTCCCCGAAACTTCTCTCGACGGCGTCCCCCAATACTTCCTGACGCACCTGGGGACCGTATTGCTGGGCGACCACCTTCAGCGGCACCTTGCCGGGACGAAAACCGTGCATCTTCACCGAGCGCACGAGCTTTTTGAGACGCGTCTCGATCTCGCTATCGATTTCGGTGATCGGCACCGCTACGCTCAGCCGGCGTTCGAGCCTTCCGAGCGTTTCCAAATTCGCTTGCATTAGCTAAGCATCCCCTATAACCATGTCATCTGGTGCGAAAGGAGGGACTCGAACCCACACGCCTTTTGGCGCCAGAACCTAAATCTGGTGCGTCTACCAATTCCGCCACTTTCGCAACCCATTGATTGTAATATAATCCGCACTTTACCGTCAGAGTCCCAAGCTTGCAACCGCCGTTAAGTTCGCGACGCAAGCGGCTGAAACGAAGCGTTTTGTCCTCCCTCGTGGCGGTTGATCACTACGAAAATTTTCCCGTCGCATCGCTGCTCCTGCCGCCGCGATTCCGACGTCCGGTCGCCCTGATCTATCGTTTCGCCCGGGAGGCGGACGACTTTGCCGACGAAGGGAACCTGCCTCCGGATACGCGCCTCGCCCGCCTCGATGCGTTTCGCCGGGAAATCGGCCGGATCGAGACGGGTAAATCGCCGACCATTCCATGGTTTGCCGCGCTGGCCGATGTGATCCACGAATATCGGCTTCCGCTGGATCTCTTTCGCGATCTGCTGTCGGCGTTTTCGCAGGACGTGACCAAAACGCGCTACGCGAATTTCGGCGAAGTGCTCGACTACTGTCGGCGCTCGGCCAATCCGGTGGGGCGTCTGCTGCTTTGCCTGTACGGCAGTTGGAGCACCCAGAACATCGTGTACTCCGACGCCATCTGCTCGAGCCTGCAGCTCATCAACTTCATTCAGGATGTGGCGCTCGATTATCAAAGAGGGCGCATTTATCTCCCGCAGGACGAGCTTGCGCGTTTCGACGTGGCCGAGCAACAGATTGCGGCGGGGGATTCCGGAAGGAACTGGCAGCGCTTCATCGCTTTTCAGATCGAGCGCACCCGTGAACTGCTCTATTCCGGCGCGCCGCTCGGCCGCGTCCTCAAAGGGCGTATCGGCATGGAGATGCGCATGATCATGGCGGGAGGGGATCGCGTCCTCACCAAGATCGCGCGTGTCGGCGGCGATGTATTCAAACGCCGTCCGACACTGCAGCCGCTCGACTGGCCGCTCATGTTTCTGCACGCGGTTCGATGAACCCCCACGACTACTGCCAGGCCAAGGCCGCGCAGAGCGGGTCGAGTTTCTACTACAGCTTTCTGTTCCTGCCGCCCGACCAGCGGCGTGCCATCACCGCGCTCTATGCCTTTTGCCGGGAAGTGGACGATGTGGTGGACGAGTGTTCCGACCGCGACTTGGCGCGCGTGAAGCTTGCGTGGTGGCGCGGCGAGATTGCAAGCGCGTACGACGGGCGCCCCAACCATCCGGTCGCGCGGGCGCTCGCCGAGGTGAAAACCCGGTTCAATCTGTCCCAAGAGCGGCTGCAGGAGATCGTCGACGGCATGGAGATGGATCTCGACCACAACGGGTACCCGGATTTCGAGGCGCTGCGGCTGTATTGCCATCGCGTCGCGAGCGTCGTGGGCCTGCTGTCCGTCGAGATATTCGGGTATGCTGACCCGCGCACGCTGCAATATGCTGCGGATCTCGGGCTGGCATTTCAACTCACCAATATCATTCGCGATGTGGGCGAGGATGCGCGGCGTAACCGAATTTATCTGCCCATCGATGAGATGCAGCAGCATGGCGTCAGCGCGAGCGAGATCCGCTTTGCGCAAGAAACGGACAATTTCCGGCGACTGATGGAGTTCCAGATCGACCGGGCCCTCGGCTATTACCACCAGGCGCTCGCAGCGTTGCCCGCAATCGATCGCCGTTCGCAACGCGCTGGGCTTGTGATGGCCGCGATCTACCGGACTCTGCTGGATGAGATCCGGGCCGATGGTTGCCGGGTGCTGACGCGCCGCACCTCGCTTACGCCGATCCGCAAGTTGTGGATCGCGTGGAAGACCTGGGTCAAGAGCTAAGGATCGCCGCCAAGACGCCAAGCACGCCAAGGTAGAAGCCAATACGGAATTATCGAACGGAGCAGCGCTGATGGATTTGCAACTGAAAGGAAAGACCGCGCTGGTGACGGGCGCCAGCATGGGCATCGGTCGCGCCATCGCGAAAGGACTCGCCGCCGAAGGCGTGATGTTGTGCATCGCTGCGCGGCGGAAAAAACTGCTCGAGGAATTGCGCGCGGAAATCTGCGGCGCAGGCGGTGCGGCACCGAAGATCGTGGAAATCGATGTGCTCGAGGAAGACGCGCCGCAGCGGCTGGCGCACGCCGCAATCGACGGGCTGAGGCACATCGACATTCTGGTGAACTGCGCCGGCGGGAGCCGCCCGCCGCTCGCCATCGATGCACCGGAGGAAGAGTGGAATTACGCCATGACGCTGAATTTCATCCGGGTGCGCCAGGTGACGCACGCCGTACTGCCCGGCATGATCGAGCGCCGCTGGGGCCGCATCATCAATATCACCGGCAAGTCCGAGCCCGAGCGTCTCATCGCCGCAACCCCGGCAAAGGCCGCGGTTCATGCGTGGTCGAAGGGACTATCGCGCGAGGTCGGTAAACACGGCATTACCGTAAACTGCATTCCGCCCGGGCGCATCATGAGCGAGCAGATACGCCGGAAGTACTCGGAAGAGTATCGCGCCTCCCAGTCCGCGAACGAGATACCGGTCGGCCGCTATGGGGAACCGGAAGAACTCGCAAGCCTCGCCGTATTTCTGGCTTCACCCATCGCACGCTACATCACCGGCACCGTCATGCCGGTGGACGGCGGCCTGCGGCGCTATGCCTTCTAAACCACGCAGCAAACTGCCGTGCGGGCTCGCAAGGCGATTCCTTCGACACGTTCCCTTATAATCCCGTCAATACCGTTAGGCACTGGAGCCTCCTCATGCAAACCCGCATACCGTGCGCGCTGATGCGCGGGGGCACATCGCGCGGCCCGTTCTTCCTTCTCTCTGACCTGCCTGCCGATCCCGGACAGCGCGATGAAGTGCTGCTCGCCGCCATGGGGTCACCGCACGATTACCAGGTCGACGGGATAGGCGGCGCGAATCCCCTGACGAGCAAGGTTGCGATGATCAGCAAGTCGCGCCATCCCGGAGCGGACGTGGATTATCTGTTCGCGCAGGTACTGGTGAACGAAAAACTCGTGGATACGAAACCGAACTGCGGCAACATGCTGGTCGCCGTCGGACCGTTCGCGATCGAAGCGGGTCTGGTGGCGGCGCGCCACCCGGAAACCACGGTGCGGATCTTCAACGTCAACACGCAGGCGCTGGTCGAATCGATCGTACAGACGCCGGGCGGGCAGGTGTCCTATGAGGGCGATGCGGCGATCGATGGCGTGCCGGGAACGGCTGCGCCCGTGAAGCTCAACTTCAAGAGCGCGGTCGGATCGGTTACGGGCAAACTCTTGCCGACCGGTCGCGCGCTCGATGTGATCGATGGAGTCGACGTAAGCTGCGTGGATGTCGCCATGCCGATGGTTTTGATGCGCGCCGAGCAGTTCGGCAAGAGCGGCCACGAAAGCGCAGCGGCGCTCGATGCAGACCGGGCACTTTTTGAACGCATGGAAGCCATTCGCCTGAAGGCCGGCGAATTGATGGGCATGGGCAATGTATCCAAGCTCGTGGTTCCGAAGCTGGGGCTGCTGTCCAAACCGCGCAACGGGGGCACCATCGCGTCGCGCTACTTCGTCCCCTATTCCTGCCACAAGGCGCATGCTGTGACGGGAACGGTTTGTGTGGCCTCGGCATGCGCCATAACCGGTACGGTCGCCGCTCAAATCGCGCCGCTGCCGCCTGCGCCGCAGGGCGTCGTCAAGATCGAGCACCCCTCGGGTATGATCGCGATCGAGCTGGACGTCGAACTGGAGACGTCACCACCCGTAATGCGCCGCGCCGCCCTGATCCGTACCGCACGCCGTGTGTTCGACGGGCACGTCTATGTGCCCGAAACGGTGTGGCGCGGACCGCAATCGAAGACGGCTGCAGACGAGAGCGCGCACGCCACCGCCGGCGCCGTCTGATTTATCGCGCGCCGGCCACGCGCTCCCGAAACGCGTGGGCCCCAAGCCTGTAAACGTCGCCGTGCTCGGCGGCGGCTACGCCGGCATGGCCGCTGCGGTCACGCTGGCCGAGCGCGGCATTCCGGTCGTCGTATACGAGGCAGCCGCTCATCTCGGCGGGCGAGCGCGACGCGTTCGCTACAACGGCGTTGCACTGGATAACGGGCTGCACGTACTGATCGGCGCATGCACTGAGATGTTGCGCCTCGTTCGGCTCGTGAACCGCGATGCCGAGCACGCCTTGCTGCGCCTGCCGCTCGACTGGCGCATCCACGATCGGTTCCGTATGCGCGTTCGCGCGCTGCCCGCTCCCCTGCATTTGGCCGCGGCACTTGTGACCGCACGCGGCCTGGGATTGCGCGCGCGATACGCCGCCGCCCGTTTCATCCGTGCGCTGCGTGCACAGCAATACCGCCTGCCGGAGGACACGAATGTCGCGGCGCTGCTCGTCGCGTTCGGACAGGATGACAAAACGATACGATACCTGTGGCGGCCGCTATGCATGAGCGCGCTCAATACCCCGATCGAGCAGGCCTCCGCGCGCGTCTTTCTCAACGTATTGCGTGACGGGTTGGACGGCGCCGCGGCAAGCAGCGACCTGCTCGTCGCCCGCCATGACCTCACGGCATTGTTTCCCGAGCCTGCGGCGCAGTTCGTAAAAGACCATGGCGGGGATATTGTCCTGGGTCATACCGTAACCGCTGTCTCTCATCATGACGGCGCTTTCGCGGTGACGGCGCGCGGCGCGCAGCGCACACACAGTCATGTCGTTTGCGCCTTGTCGCCGCATCGCTTAGCCGGCGTGATCGCAACGCTGCCCGACCTTTGCGGAATCGCTTCGGTGGTCGCACGTTTCCAGTACCAACCCATTTATTCGGTGTATCTGCAATACCGCGACCGCGTGCGCCTGCCGCTGCCGATGATCGGTGTGGCACAGGGTCTCGCGCACTGGTTCTTTGACCGCGAAGCGATATGCGGGCAGACGGGGCTGCTCGCCGCAGTGATCAGCGCCGGGGGGATGCATGAAAATCTTGTGCAGGACGAACTCGCACAGCGTGTTCATGCGGAAGCCGCCCGTCACTTCGGGCCGGTGCCGGAGCTTGAATGGCACCGCGTGATCGCAGAAAAGCGCGCGACTTTCGCCTGCACCGTCGGCATTGAGCGCCCGTCTGCGGCCACCCCGCTCGCCGGATTCCATCTCGCCGGCGATTATGTACAAAGCGACTACCCCGCGACGCTCGAAGGCGCGGTACGGAGCGGCGTTCATGCTGCCCGTGCGGTTTCAGAAATGCTGTGAAACGCTGACGGTATAATGCCCGGGAGCGCATCGACAACAGCAGAGCGAGGGGCGCGCAGTGGCTGAACGCGAATCGATGGAGTACGACGTCGTGGTTGTCGGCGCCGGCCCGGCCGGCCTGGCGGCGGCTATCCGGCTGAAACAGCTTGCTGCCGAGCGCAGCCACGAAGTCAGCGTATGTGTGTTGGAGAAGGGCTCGGAAGTCGGCGCCCATATCCTTTCCGGCGCGGTGATGGATCCGCGCGCGCTCAACGAACTCTTTCCCAACTGGCGGGAACTCAACGCGCCGCTCAATGCACCGGTCAGCGAGGACCGATTCCATTTTCTGACCGAAACCGGAACGATCAAAGTACCGCCGTTCATGCTGCCCGCATGTTTTCAGAATCACGGCAACTACGTAGTGAGCCTGGGCAACGTTTGCCGCTGGCTCGGTCAACAGGCCGAAGCACTCGGCGTCGAAATTTTCCCCGGGTTCGCGGCGTCGGAAATACTGTACGGCAGCGACGGGCGCGTGCTCGGCGTTGCAACCGGCGACATGGGCATGGGCCGCGATGGAAAGCCCACCGCGGCTTACCAGCCGGGCATGGCATTGCACGGAAAGTACACCTTCTTCGCGGAAGGCTGCCGCGGTCACCTCGGCCGGCAACTGCAGCGTCATTTTGCGCTGTGCGAGCGCGCCGACCCCCAGGTCTATGGCATCGGACTGAAGGAGCTGTGGGAGATCCAACCCGACCGCCACCAGCGGGGACTCGTCATTCACACCGCGGGGTGGCCACTCGAGAACGATACCTATGGCGGATCTTTCCTCTACCACATGGAGAACAACCTGGTAGCCGTCGGTTTCGTGGTGGGGCTCGGATACGGGAATCCGTACCTCGATCCATACGAGGAATTCCAGCGCTACAAAACTCACCTCGCGATCCGCCCGTTTTTCGAAGGCGGGAAGCGCATCGCTTATGGCGCGCGCGCAATCGCCGCAGGCGGCCTGCAATCCCTGCCAAAACTCGTGTTTGCCGGGGGATGTCTGATCGGCGACGACGCCGGATTTCTCAACGCTTCGCGCATCAAAGGCTCTCACGCAGCGATGAAATCCGGCATGCTCGCTGCAGAGGCAGCGTTCGCCTCCATCGTGGCCGGGGATTCGGGCGACGAACTGACCGATTACCCGGATGCCTTTCGCTCAAGCTGGCTCCACGAGGAACTGCATCGCGCACGCAATTTCAAACCGTGGATGAGCAAGGGCCTGCTGACCGGCACGCTCATGGTCGGCATCGATCAGATGGTGTTTCGTGGCCGCGCGCCGTGGACCTTGCACCACCAGCATGCAGACCACGAGACGCTCAAGACGAAGCAGGAGTCGCGGCCGATCGAATATCCCAAGCCGGACGGCGTCATTGCGTTCGACCGGCTCTCCTCGGTTTTCATCTCCAATACAAATCACAACGAAGACCAGCCCTGCCATCTCACACTGAAGGACGCCGCAGTGCCCATCAAGGTGAACCTGGAGCTTTATGATGCGCCCGAGCAGCGTTATTGCCCGGCCGGGGTGTACGAGATCGTGCGTGAAACCGACGGCAGCCCGCGGCTCCAGATCAATGCGCAGAACTGCGTGCATTGCAAGACCTGCGACATCAAGGACCCGACCCAGAACATCGTGTGGATCGCGCCGGAAGGCGGCGGCGGCCCCAACTACCCGAACATGTGATGACATCCGCGCAACAAAACGGCGGGGCTGCGCCCGGGGACGAAGCGAAACGCGATAGCGCAGACGCTGCGCCTGCGGACGGCGGCCAGGCCTTGTATTTAAGCCTGATGAGCAAGCGCGTGATGGGTTCGGACGACCCGCGCGCGATGCTGCAGCACGCACTCAACAAGAACCAGTTCCTGCTCCTCGCCCAGAAGATCGTCGCCGTGCGGTCCGGGGTCTCCGAGCCGCAATGCTACGAAGTACTGCTGCGCCTGCGGCAGGAGGAAGAAAATCTGCTGCCGCCCGGCGGGTTTCTCGATCTCGCCGACAGTCTCGGCATGACCGAAGAACTGGATCGCTGGGTCATGCGGACGCTCCTCACGTGGGGTGCGGCGCGGTTCAAGGAACGTCCGGCAGAGCGCCTGCCGATGATGTGCGTAAACGTATCGTCACCGGCACTCGACAATCCCGAATTCGCCGGCCTCGTACGTGGAGAAATCGACCGCTCCGGCTATCCGCACCGGGCGCTCTGCTTCGAGGTCGACGAGCGCGACCTGATCGAGCGTCATGCCAGCGTTCAGCGGTTTGTCACCGCGGTAAAGCCGCAGTGTCGCATCATGGTGGACAACTTCGGCGGCGTTCGGGTGTCGTTCGCGCACCTTGCCGGACTTGCCATCGATTTTCTCAAAATCGACGGCACGATCGTGCAGAACATCCATCGCGACCCGACCGAACTCATCAAGGCGTGGGCGATCAACCTCGCCTGCCAGAAAGTCGGCCTGCGTACCATCGCGAAATTCGTCGAAACGCGCGAGACGCTCGATATGGTGCGCGAAATCGAGATCGATTACGTGCAGGGGTTCGGCATCGCGCGCCCCGCGCCCATCACCAGCATCGCGTGAGCGCGTTCACAGCGCTTCGAAGACGCCTGCTGCTCCCATGCCGGTGCCGATGCACATCGTCACCATGCCGTACTTCTTCCCGCGCCGCCGCAAACCGTGCATCAAGGTGGCGACCCGGATCGCACCCGTGGCACCCAATGGATGGCCGAGCGCGATCGCGCCGCCCAGCGGATTCACGCGAGCGTGGTCGAGGCCCAGCTCCCGTATCACCGCGAGCGACTGCGCGGCGAACGCTTCGTTGAGTTCGATCCAATCGATATCCTGCAGCGCAAGACCTGCACCCTGCAGTACTTTGGGAATGGCTTTGACGGGACCGATGCCCATGATCTCGGGCGGTACACCGGCGACCGCATAGCCGATGTAACGGCCGAGCGGCGTCGCGCCGAACCGCCTCATGGCCGTTTCGCTCATGAGGACCACGGCGCCAGCCCCATCGGACATCTGGGAACTGTTGCCGGCCGTGATGCTGCCCTTCGCCGCAAATGCGGGTTTGAGCCGCGCGAGCCCCTCCGGCGAAGTGTCGCGGCGCGGTCCCTCGTCGTTGACCACCTCGCGCGTCTTTATCGCCACTTCACGGGCGTTGAGATCCGGCACGCGTTCGGTGATGCTGTAAGGCGTCACCTCGTCGCGGAATTCGCCGGTATCCGTTGCCCGCAGCGCGCGGCGATGGCTTTCCGCTGCGAACATGTCCTGCTCTTCGCGCGTGACCTTCCACTGCGCGGCGACCTTTTCGGCCGTGATGCCCATGCCATACGCGATCGCGACGTGCTCGTTCTTCTCGAACACCGCGGGACTGAAGCTCGGCTTGTTGCCGCCCATGGGGACCATGCTCATGCTTTCCGTGCCCGCCGCCATCATGACGTCCGCCTCACCGAGGCGTATTCGGTCCGCGGCGAGCGCTACGGCCTGCAAGCCCGACGAGCAGAAACGGTTGACCGTCATGCCGGAGACGCTGTCGGGAAAGCCGGCGAGCAGCAGGCCGATACGCGCGACGTTCATGCCCTGCTCCGCTTCCGGCATCGCGCAACCGACGATCACATCTTCCACCGCCGCCGGGTCCAGCCCGGGACATTGGGTGAGCGCCGCTTTGAGCGTCCTGGCCAGCATGTCGTCCGGCCGGGTGTTGCGAAACATGCCGCGCGGCGCCTTGCCGACCGGCGTCCGTGTTGCTGCAACGACGTATGCATCCTGTACCTGTCTCGCCATATATCGATCCCTATTGATCTTCGTGCAAATGGTTGACAACCATCTGCACCACAAATGCGTCCGCGGAGGGCGGAGCAGGTTCCGTCGGCCGTGGCCGATGGATGCGACCCCGCAGCGGGATGCAGCGCCGTAGTACTGCACGCGTGCTTATGTGCGCCTTCACGGTCGCATCCCCACAAGTGGGGCCCCTGCTCCACGTTTCGGCGCACCCTCGCCCGCGATGCGGGAGAGGGGCGGGGGTGAGGGCAGAGCGTCGCCAGTCATTTTTACGACGCTCGTTAGTTTCGCAGCGGCTTGCCGGTCTTCAGCATGTGCTCGATCCGCGCCTGGCTCTTCTGCGTCGCGATGAGTTCCATGAAGTGCTGCCGCTCGAGATCAAGGAACCACTGTTCGTCGACCAGGCTTCCGCCGTCGAGTTCGCCGCCACACATCACCGTCGCGATCTTCGAGCCGATCAGGTAGTCGTGCTCCGATATGTGTCCGCCGGCAAGCATGTTGACCATGAAGGCCTGGATCGTCGCTATGGCGCTTCGGCCTGCGACCGGGATCGCATTCGGCCTGAGCGGCGGTCGATAACCTGCTGCAACCAGGGCGCGTACTTCCGCCTTTGCAGCCTCGAGCAGCTCGAAGCGGTTCATCACGACGCGATCTGCAGCACGCAGATAGCCCAGTTCGCGCGCGTGCTCGGCGCTGCGTGCCACCTCGGCCATTGCGACGATCTTGAAATACTTCTGAAGAAAGGGGGACAGGTCTCCGCCCCGCGCATCGCCAACGGCACGCAGCGCGAACTCCTTGCATCCGCCACCGGCCGGCAGCAGCCCGACACCGGCCTCGACCAAGCCGATGTAGCTCTCGAGCGTTGCGACCGCGCGATCGCAGTGCATGATGAATTCACAGCCGCCGCCAAGCGCGAGCCCATCGACTGCGGCAACAGTCGGTACCATGGAGTACTTAAGGCTTTGCGTGGTGTGTTGAAACGCTGCGACCAGTTGCCCCACTTCAGCGAGCCGGCCGGCCATGAGCTTGTCGGCCACATTGAGCGCATGCGCAGCTTTGAGCACCGTGGATTCCGCCGCGCGCCGGAACTCCTTGAACAAGCGGCCGGCGGCGGAAGGCTGTCCCTTCTTTATTCCCCCGGCTGGCGTCTTCTTGAGGTTGGCGCCGATCGAGAACGGGGGTTCGGGCTGCCAGATGACGAGCCCCAGGTAGCCCCGCTCGGCTGCTTCAATCGCCTGCAACACGCCCTCGAGCACGTCATCGCCGATCGTGTGCATGCGGCTCTTGAAACTTACGATCGCGATGTCGTCGCCGGTGTGCCAGCAGCGCACAGCGTCGGTCTCGAACACCGTCTCCCCGTAGCGCCTGTCCTCGCCGAGCAGACGGTCCGGAAACGCCTGACGCCGATAGACCGGCAATGGCGAGCGCGGCTGATAGGTGTGGGATTCCGGCGCATACGAGCCCAAGGGCGTATGAACCGCGCTGCGCGAGGGATCCATGGCCCATGCCGGAAGAGGAACATCTGCCATGGCTTTCCCTGCGGCCACATCGTCGGCGATCCAGCGTGCGAGCCGCTGCCAGCCGGCCGCCTGCCAGATTTCGAACGGGCCCTGATTCCAGCCAAAACCCCAGCGGATTGCAAAGTCGAGGTCCCGCGCGTTGTGTGCGATGTCCGCGAGATGCACCGCACAGTAGTGAAACGTGTCGCGAAAGATCGACCACAGAAACTGCGCCTCGGGATGACTCGAAACGTGCAGCTGCTCGAAGCGCCCAGCCGCGTTGCGGTTCTTCGCGATTTCAACCACGCCGTCGTCGGCCCGGGCTTGGGCGGGGCGATAGCCCGCGGTGTCGAGATCGAGAACGTGGATGTCGTTCCCGATCTTCTGATATACGCCGCGCCGGGTCTTCTGCCCCAATGCGCCCTGCCCGATCAACTGCTGCAGCCAGTCCGGTTCCGTGTAGTAGCGGTGCCACGGATCGCTGGCCAGCGTGTCCTTCATCGTGTTGACGACATGTGCGAATGTGTCGAGTCCCACCACGTCGGCGGTACGGAAGGTCGCGCTCTTCGGACGCCCGATCAGCGTTCCAGTAAGCGCATCCACCACGTCGAAGCCCAGTCCCAGTCTCTGCGCGTGATAGACCGTCGCGAGCATCGAAAAAACGCCGACGCGATTTGCGATGAAGTTCGGCGTGTCCTTCGCGCGGACGACGCCCTTCCCCAGGGTGGTGACGAGGAAGTTTTCGAGATCGTCCAGGACGTCGGGCCGCGTATCACGGCATTCGATCAGCTCGACGAGATGCATGTAGCGCGGCGGATTGAAAAAATGCACGCCGCAGAATCGTGCCCGCAACTCGGGCGGCAGCGCGTGCGCCAGCCGGTTGATCGACAAGCCCGACGTGTTGCTGGCGAAGACCGTCCGCGGTCCGAGATGCGGCGCGACCTTTGCATAAAGGTCGGTCTTCCAGTCCATGCGCTCGGAGATCGCCTCGATCACCAGATCACACTCGGCAAGCAGCGGCAGATGCTGACTGTAATTCGCCGGTTGAACATGGCCGATTCTTGCAGCGATCGCAAGCGGGCTGGGGTCGAGCCGTTTCAGATTCTCGATCGCCTTCAGCGCATTGCCGTTGGGGTCGCCATCCTTGGGCGCAAGCTCAAACAACATTGCGGGGACGTTGGCGTTGACGAAGTGCGCGGCGATCTGCGCGCCCATGACGCCTGCGCCCAGTACCGCAGCTTTACGAACGACAAAGGGCGGAGCGGCCGACATCATATTTTCCCGGACGGTCGGGCGATTCTAGCACGCCGCTTCCCGTCAGACCGTATTCGCGGGTGACCGCGACTGCCGCGCTAGAAAGCGTAAGTGAACTGCGCGCTGACGATGTTGACGTAATTGTCGTACACACCGATCACGTTGCCCTGCAGCGGTAAGGCCGCCACGCCGCGCTGTTGATTGATCGCGCCGTCTTTTACAAAGAGATGCGCGTAGCCGAAGTCGAGCGTCGCCTGCTTCGACATGCGGTACCTGCCGCCTATTGCGAGCCAGGTGCGGTCGCTGTCCGGAAGAAATGTAAGACGGAACCGGTCTTCCACCGGGCTCTTGTCGTAAGCCGCGCCGAGCTTCAACGTAAAGGCCTCGCTCCATTTGTAGTTTGCACCGATGCCGACGCGATAACTGTCTTTGAACTGGAAGTTGAACGTGTCCAGCGTGACGCCCGCAGCCGGAACGATCGGTGAGCCGCTCGTTGTGACGAGCGGCACCGCTTTGATCTTGCTCCAGCGTGTGTACGTGATGTCGGCCAGCATCTCCCACCGCGGATTGAAAGCGTGCGCGATGGCCCATGACAACGTATCGGGCAACTCGGCGTTCGCGCGCACGCCGTTGGTCGCGGTGCCGAGTACGGGAACGTTGGTGAACGTAATGCTGCCGGTCAAGTCATAATCCATCGTGGAACGGTAGGTGAGACCGATACGCGTGCTCGCGCCTAGATTGACCAGCACACCCAGATTGAAGCCCCACTGACTGTCGTCGATATCGATGCGGGCGCGCGATTCGAGCGGGGGCGCCAGAATTACCGAACGGTCTACTTTCACCTCGGCGCGCTGGTAGCTGAGACCTGCGCCCAGCGACAAGGCCTCGTTGACTTTGAAAGCGACACTCGGATTGATATCGACCGTCTTGATTTCGGACTTCTGCGACTGGAAACGCCCCACCCACCCCTGATCGTATTCGGTCTTGAGCCCGAAGGGTACGCTCAATCCCAGCCCGAACCAGAACTGCGGCGCCATCTGCCAGGTGAGATACGCGTTCGGCACCGCCGCCCAGCCGCCTGCATCGCCGCCGTTGCCGCTGGGAGACGGCAGGCCGAGCGGCGCGGTTGAGCCGCCCGAATTCGAGAACTCTGCCGATGCGCCAATCGCGTTCAACGCGACCGAGGCCTGTCGCCCTGGCAGGCGCGTCATGCCCGCG
>DATFGD010000201.1:0-4725 GCA_035249725.1 Burkholderiales bacterium | reverse complement strand
AAGGCGCTCGCTATAATAAGACGCTACACAGGGAGACGCCCAAATGTCCAGTATCCTGATCAGTGCTGTCTGCGCGCTGCTGTCGCTCGCGCTCGCTCTACCGACTGCGGCGCAGGGTTTCCCCAGCCGCCCGTTACGTCTCATGGTGCCATTCGCACCCGGCGGACCGAACGACATCCTCGGGCGCCTCGTCGCGCAGAAGCTGCACGAGCGCTGGGGACAGCCGGTGGTGGTAGAGAATCGCGGTGGGGCAGGCGGCACGGTGGGCCTTGCGGCGGCAGCGAAGCTGCCAAGCGACGGCTATCATCTCGCGATCGCCGGATCGAGCAATATGGCGGTCGCGCCGAGCACCTACAAGAAGCTTCCGTACGATCCGGTCAGGGACTTCACTGCTGTTGCAATGCTGGCGCACGTGCCGTATGCGCTGGCGGTGAACCCGGTGGTTCCTGCGAAGACGGTGAAGGAACTGATGGCGCTTGCGCGCAAGAAACCGGGATATCTCAGCTACGCCTCGTCCGGGATGGGCAGCATGTCCTCGCTCTCGGCAGAGCTGTTCAAGGCCCTGTCCGGCGCGGATATCCTGCACGTGCCGTACAAGGGGACGATGCCGGCGCTGACTGAAGTGACGAGCGGGCAAGTTGACATGATGTTTGCGGATCTCTCGCTCATCCAGCGGTTCGCCGATGCGGGGAAATTGCGGGTGGTTGCGGCGGCCGGATCGAAGCGCGCGCCAGCAGCGCCCAAGGTGCCCACGATATCGGAGTCGGGTCTCAAGGAGTACGTCGTCGAACCGTGGTTCGGCGTGGTCGCGCCGGACGGCGTGGCGCAGGACATCGTCGCCCGGTTGAACGGCGCCATCGTGGAGAGTCTCAAGGCTGCCGACGTATCGCAGCGCCTGGCTGCGCTCGGCTATGAGCCGATCGGCGGGACGGCCGGGGATTTCGCGCGAACGTTAAAGACCGACATCGGGAAGTACGCCGAAGTCGTGAAGAAGGCGGGCATGGGCGGGAAGCTGTAGCCGCCGGCGCGGCGGTATGCGAGTCACCGTTTAGCGGGGCACGTCGCCGGCAAGCGTCACGCGGTGCATGACGCGCCGGAAGCCGTGGTAGTCGTTCACCGGGTTGTGCTGCGCGCAGCGGTTATCCCAGAAAGCAAGCGAGCCGACCTCCCAGCGGAAGCGACAGGTGAATTCCGGCTGCACCTGGTGGGCGAAAAGATATTCGAGCAGCGGCTTGCTTTCCGCCTCGCTCCAGCCCTCGAAATGCGAAGTATGGCCGGTATTGACGTAGAGCGCCTGCCGTCCGGTCTCGGGATGCGTGCGCGCGACCGGGTGAATTCCCGCCAGCGCCTTCCGCTCTACGCCGGCCGCACGCAACCGGTCCTCGCGCGTTCTTGAGACCTCGGCCTTGGTGGAGGTGTTGACGCCGCGCAACGTGACGAGGGTGTTGCGCAGCCCTTCGGAGAGCGATTCGCAGGCGAGATATTGGTTGGCGAACAGCGTATCGCCGCCAAACGGCGGGATCTCGACCGCGTAGAGCATGCTCGCCATCGGCGGGCGCTCGAGATAGCTCGTGTCCGAATGCCAGATGCCGCCGAAATTCACGCGCTCGTGTTCGAGCTTGACGACCGGCGTGACGAGCGGGCACTCCGGCAATCCTTTCAACTGCGGGTACTCCATCGGTTCGCCGAAACGGCGGGCGAAGGCCAGCTGTTGCGGGGGCGTCAGCTTCTGGCGACGGAAGAAAATGACCAGATGTTCGAGAAATGCGCGGCGGATTTCAGCGATGACCGCGTCGTCCAGCGGCTGGGCGATATCGATGCCGTCGATCTCCGCCCCGAGCGCACCGGCGATCGGCCGCACGGCGATGTGACGATAGCTGTTCATTGCAGAGCCGGGGCTCTCCTCCAGTAGGCTAGAGCGCGAGGGACTTGAGCAGCGGCAGAAAGCGCTCGCGTTCCTCGTTTACGAAGCCTTGCGCTGCCGCGGGGCCCGATTCGAGCACCGGCTCAAAGCCGGAGTTGATCAGGGCTTGCTGAAACTTCTTGTCGGACTGAGCTTTCCGGGTAACCTGCGAGAGCTGGTTCACGATCGCCTGCGGCGTGCCGGCCGGGGCGAATAGCCCGGTGAAGAGCTGCGCAATCATGCCGGGGATGATGTCTTTGGAGAGCGGCAGGTCGGGGGCGCCCTTAAGGCGCTCCGGCGCATTCACCGAGAGAATACGCACGCGTCCTTCCCGATGGAGGCTGAGCAGCCGCGAAGTGATATTCGGCGTCATCATGGGCACATAGCCGCTGATCAAATCCGCAATGCCCGGCCCCGCTCCTTTGTAGGGCACGTGCACGATATTGAGTCCACCGGCGCGCTGTTTGAGCATTTCCCCGGCGATGTGGGTCAGGGTGCCGGTGCCTGCGGAGCCGTACGAGAGCTTCCCGGGATTCGCCTTGGCGTACTGGATCAACTGCTTCAGATTCCGCGCCGGCATGGACGGATGGACGATGACGGAAGTTGCCGAAATCGCGATGATGTCGATCGTGACGAAGTCCCTGGCCGGGTCGTATGGCGCGGGCTTCATCAGGGCCGGATTGAGGATTTGCGTGCTGGTGTTCCCCAGGAGGATCGTGTAGCCGTCAGATTTGGCGCGCGCGACCTCTCCCGCGCCGATGGTGCCGCCGGCACCGCCGCGATTGTCGACGATGATCCTGCCGAGCGAGGGCTCCACTTGCTGCACCCACAACCGGGCGATGGTGTCCACCACACCACCGGGGGAGAACGGCACGACCACCCGGATCGGCTGCGCCGGATATTTCGCCTGCGCGTAGGCGCCGAGCGAAGCCATCGCGAACGCTGCCGCCACAATTGTACGTATCGTCACTCTGCTTCGGTTCATCGTTTCCTCCTGTATTTATGATTTGCCGGCGCTCGTGCGCCGGACTCAAGCCGCTGCTTTCTCGCGCTGCTCCAGGCGCGACTCCAGCTTGAACAGCCTGGCGGCATTCTTCCAGAGTATCAGCTCGCGTTCGGAGTCGCTCAGTTTGGCGTCGTCCAGCACCTTGAGCCGGATCTGATGCAGCGTTGCCGGGACGCTCAACCAGCTCCAGGTCGTCGACCAGTCGGTCCCGAACATGATGCGCTCGGCGCCGATCTTGTCGATGGCAAAGCGCAGATGCTGCGGATTGGTGCCGACCACGTCGAAGTAGATGTTGACGTTGCGCATGGCAACCGTCATCGCGCTGTCGAAGTAGTGCGTGATGCTCCTGCCCATCTTGGTGAGAATGATGGGCACGGCGGGATGGCGCAGCGCCACTTCGTCCACCCATAGCGGATCGCCATAGAAGAGCCCGCCGGGAAACTGCGACCACGCGGTCGGAAACTGGATCGGCACCTGGTGCTTTTCGACGACACGCATGATGCCGGACAAGTCCTTCGCGATCTTCTCCGGGTTCACGTGATCGGTGAGCGCCCGCACGAACGTTTCCCCCACGCCTTTCATTGCCAACGTGGTGAGCGCGCGTTCGAGTTCGGCTGGCGCCGCCTCGCGCGTCGGTCCCGGATCGTCATGATAGCCCGCGGCCTCCTGCTCGTGTCCTACGCGGGCGAGCGCGACCATGCGTCGCGGGTGCCGCTTCGCCGCGGCGGCGACGAGATCGTTCGACACGTAGCCCGCGCGCGCCTGGACCAGTGCGAAATCGATCCCGTTCTTGTCCATGTCCGCGATCAACTGGTCGGTATTGTCGATCGGCTCTTCGGTCAGATTGCATTTGTAGAGATCGGGATAGCGCGTCCGGAATGCGATCGCGTCCTCCATGGTGCGGATGTGCTTGCTGAGATCCCGGAAAGACGGATAACTGTAGATGTGAATGTGAGTGTCGATGATCACTTTGAGCCTCGGGCAGAGAAATGGACGATTCAAGCGGCAAAGCGGGTACATCCCGCAGCGATGCGGAAGATGTGTTGCGATAGTACATTAGGTGAGGGCGGCAGGGAAACCACCCTTCTGCGACACTTGGGCGCGTGCCAAATGGTCGACCGCTATCCGCGAATGTCGTCGATGGCATTTCGCGTCGTTTGCTATCGACGCCGTCGCGCACCGGATTCCGCAGTTTCAGGCGAAGTAGTAAGAAAGCAGGAACGCGAGCAGCATTACCATGATGCCCAGCGCCATGGATCCCGATGGCCAGGTGCGAGCGAACACACCTTGGGAGCCGTGAAGGCGCTCGAGCGCGGTCGTGCTGGCGCGGCCGAACATCCCGCCCACCTCTCGACAAGCCGCGAACAGCGCGTGCAGCACCGCTTCAACGCGTGCGGCACACCGCACGCCGAGCCGGCGATAGAACCAGTCCGTATCCAGGTTGACCGAGCGCATCTCCGGCGGATAGATGCCGTTTCGCATCAACCAGGAGAACGCGAGGGCCGAGAACACGAGGAGCTGAAGCTGTGCCAGGACGTGCGAGGAAGTGTAGGGCGCATAATCCATGGACAGCGGCAGGATGGCGTAAAGCGCCGCGGGGAACACGCCGATGCCGATGCACAGCCCTGCGGCAAGCGTCATCGCGATCAACATGTGTGGCGGCGCTTCTTTGCAACGAATGCCGGAGTCGTGTGCAAAGAACGCGAAGAACGGGATCTTGATGCCCGCATGGTGGAACACGCCGGCCGATGCGAACAGCAGCAGCAGCCAGATTCCGGTATGTCCCTCCTGCGCGGCGGAGGTCATGATCATCGAC
>DATFGD010000200.1:0-2587 GCA_035249725.1 Burkholderiales bacterium | reverse complement strand
TCAACGAGGCCGGCTCAATCTGCTCCTGGATCGCGGCCGCCACGGCCTACAAGTACCACGGCATCCAGATGATCCCGTTCTACATCTACTACTCCATGTTCGGCTTCCAGCGCGTAGGCGACCTCGCATGGGCCGCAGGCGATATACGCGCGCGCGGCTTTCTGCTCGGCGGCACGGCAGGACGCACGACGCTGAACGGTGAAGGCCTGCAGCACGAGGATGGCCACAGTCACATCCTCGCATCGACGATACCCAACTGCGTTTCGTACGATCCGACCTTTGGTTACGAGCTTGCCGTGATCATTCAGGACGGCCTGCGCAGGATGTATCAGGAGCAGGAGGACGTTTATTACTACATCACGGTGATGAACGAGAACTATGCCCACCCGCCGATGCCCGAGGGGGTGGAGCAAGGCATTCTGAAAGGCATGTACTTGCTTCGGGAAGGCGAGAAGCGCCAGGGTTCCCTCAAAGTTCAACTCCTCGGTAGCGGCACGATCCTGCGCGAAGTCATCGCGGCCGCTGAACTGCTGGAGCGCGACTTCAGCGTTTCGGCGGATATCTGGAGCGTCACGAGTTTCAACGAGCTGCGACGCGAGGCATTGGCAGTCGAGCGCTGGAACATGTTGCATCCGGAGCAAGAACCGCGACTGTCGCACTTGCAGGCCTGCCTCAAGGACCGCGACGGGCCAATCATCGCAGCGACCGACTACATCAAGCTTTTTTCCGATCAGATCTACCGCTTTCTCCCCGGCCGCCAGGTCACCGCCCTCGGTACCGATGGATTCGGACGTTCGGACACGCGCGAGCAATTGCGCAGATTCTTCGAAGTCGACCGCAGTTACGTAGCCATCGCCGCAATGAAGGCGCTTTCGGACATCGACGCGGTGCCGCCGGCCAAAGTGAGCGAAGCGATCCGCAAGTACGGCATCGACCCCGAAAAACCGGACCCTGCGACGGTTTGATCGACGACCGAAAGTAGAGCCCTGCTGCTCCCATTCGCTGCTCCATAACGATCGCTGCGTCATCGAGCGCGCGGCGGGCCGCGCGTTTCCACTCGCCGTGTTGAGCGATGCGGACTGCCCTCAGCGCGTCCTTGCATGAATAATGTTGCACTCATTAACCATTAATATTCGTTTTACTTAATCATCGAAGCGGATCAGTATGGTGACGTAACCTGCGAACCGATAAAGGAGCTGCCATGTCGATCGAACTGCCCAATCTCCCGTACGCCTACGACGCGCTCGAACCGCTGATTTCCAGCACAACACTGAAGACCCATCACGGCAAACACCATCGCGCCTACGTCGACAAAGTAAACGCGCTCGTTAAGGGCACCGACCTCGCGGGCGCGACGCTCGAAGCGATCGTGAAGCAGTCTGCGCAGCGCGCCGCCGGCGACCCGGCAATGAGGTCGTTGTTCAACAACGCCGCGCAGGCGTGGAACCATGCCTTCTACTGGAGATCTCTCCGACCGAGGGGCGGAGGCCGGCCACAGGGCGCGCTCGCCGCGCGCATCAGCTCCGCCTTCGGAGGCCACGGCAGTTTTACCGAAGCACTCAAGTCGGCTGCGACCGGTCACTTTGGCAGCGGCTGGGCATGGCTGGTTGCGGACAGCGGAATTCTGAAGATCGTGACGACATCGAATGCCGATACGCCGATCATTCGCGGCCAGGTACCGCTACTGGTGATCGATGTCTGGGAGCATGCCTACTATCTCGACCATCAGGAGCGCCGTGCCGTTTACGTCGCAGCCGTCGTCGACCATCTGCTCGACTGGGCGTTTGCCGAGCGCAATTTACATAGGTCGGGCGGCAGCACCGGAATAGCCGAAGAGCACCATGAGACAACCGCTTCCCAAACGGCGTGACGGGCCCAGGACCGCGCTGCGCGTCCGCAGTCGCGGCGCACGCTGCACAGTGGGTCTGAAGCGGGCCTACGAAGCACCGTCCGCGAGTGACGGCATGCGTGTCCTGGTCGATCGGCTGTGGCCGCGTGGCCTGTCCAAGGAGCAACTGGCGGTCGACTTCTGGCTCAAGGAGGCGGCGCCCAGCGATGCGCTGCGCCGTTGGTACGGACACCAGCCGAGCCGGTGGAAGTCCTTCGCAGAGAAATACCGCGCCGAGCTCGAGCAGCGCGCCGATCTGCTGCGCCTGCTGGATGAGCTGCGGCGCCGCGGCCGGGTCACCCTGCTCTACGGCGCGCGCGATACGGCCCGCAACAACGCGGTGGTGCTGCAGGACGTGCTCGAGAAGTGCCGATGCGCGGGAAAGCGCACAAAGAAGGACACGCCATCATGACAACGACTGACAAACCGACGGCATACACCACGCACGCATTTTAGAGAGGTCACAATCCCACAGGTGGGTTATTTTGGAGCAATCATGACATCGATACTCGGGCATACGGCCGCAGTTATCCTCTTCCTTTTCGCGGCGGCGGCAGCTTCGGCGGCGGACGACAAGACGGCATATAACGAACGGGCTGCGGCCGGTATGACTTCGCTGTTTCAGTCGCTGGATCGTAACGCCGATGGCGTTGTCACACGCGAAGAATCCCGTGGCGACCTTAATTTCACGCCCCGCTT
>DATFGD010000199.1:0-2684 GCA_035249725.1 Burkholderiales bacterium | reverse complement strand
GTCCCCCGGCAGAGCCGCTCCAATGGAGCGCTTTGCCGTTGTTTTTGAACCAATCGATGCTCGAGCATCATTCGGGAAGGACATCCAATGAACCAACCCGCACTCGCGGCCCACGTCGCGCAAACCGCGGAAATCCCCTCGTATGTCAACCATGCCCGGCTCGCGCAGTGGGTGAACGATATCGCTCAGCTCACGAAGCCCGAGCGCGTGTACTGGTGCGATGGCTCACAGGAAGAATACGAGCGCCTGTGCGCGGAAATGGTGGCGTCGGGCATGTTGATCAAGCTCAATCCCGAGAAGCGCCCGGGCAGTTTCCTGGCGCGCTCCGATCCGGACGACGTCGCGCGCATGGAAGAGCGCACCTTCGTGTGCAGCCGGGACCGGGAGGATGCGGGCCCCAATAACAACTGGGTCGCGCCCGATGAAATGCGCGCCACGCTGGGCGCGCTGTTCGACGGGTGCATGCACGGGCGCACGATGTACGTCATTCCGTACAGCATGGGGCCGCTCGGCTCACACATTGCGCACATCGGCGTGGAAATCACCGATTCACCGTACGTGGTGGCGAGCATGCGGATCATGACGCGTATCGGCCGTAGGGTGCTGGACGTGCTGGGGCGCGATGGTTACTTCGTTCCCTGTGTGCATTCGGTCGGCATGCCGCTTTCACCGGGACAGGAAGATGTACCGTGGCCCAGCAACAAGGAACACAAGTACATCGTGCATTATCCTGAAACGAAAGAGATTTGGTCGTTCGGCAGCGGCTACGGCGGCAATGCGCTGCTCGGGAAGAAGTGCTTTGCGTTGCGCATCGCTTCCATCATGGCGCGCGAGCAGGGCTGGCTCGCCGAGCACATGCTGATACTCGGCATCCAGCCACCCAAGGGCCCGAAGCACTATATCGCGGCGGCGTTTCCGAGCGCGTGCGGCAAGACCAACCTCGCCATGCTGATTCCGCCCAAGGCGCTCAAGGGCTGGAAGGTGACGACGGTAGGCGAGGACATCGCGTGGATCAAGCCCGGTAAGGACGGTCGGTTCTATGCCATCAATCCCGAAGCGGGCGCGTTTGGCGTCGCACCCGGTACATCGGACAAGACCAACGCGAACTGCATGGCGGCGGTGAAGAAGGACACGATCTTTACCAACGTTGCGTTGACTCCGGACGGCGATGTCTGGTGGGAAGGCATGACCAGGAAGCCTCCGAAGCAACTCACCGACTGGCAGGGACGGCCGTGGACGCCGAAAAGCGGCACCAAGGCGGCCCACCCCAATGCGCGTTTCACCGTGCATTCGAGTCAGATCCCGTCTCTCGACCCCGAATGGGAAAATCCGGACGGTGTTCCCATCAGCGCGTTTCTTTTCGGGGGCCGCCGCAGCACGACGGTGCCGCTCATCACCCAGGCGTTCAACTGGGTGCACGGCGTATACCTCGCGGCGACCATGGCATCCGAAACGACTGCCGCGATCGTCGGCAAGGTTGGAGTGGTGCGGCGCGACCCTTTTGCCATGCTGCCGTTTTGTGGCTACCACTACGGCGACTACTTCCGGCACTGGCTGGAGATCGGGCGCAGCATCGAACACCGGCCGCAGATTTTCGGCGTGAACTGGTTCCGCGTGGATGAGGACGGCAATTTCATGTGGCCCGGCTTCGGGGAAAACATGCGAGTACTCAAGTGGATCGTCGAGCGCTGCGAGGGCAGGGCGGGCGCCTGGGAAACCGCGCTCGGCTGGATGCCGCGCTACGAAGACATGGAGTGGAAGGGCTTCCCTGACATGACGCCCGAGCGCTTCAGGAAATTGACTGCAGTCGATGCGAAGCTATGGGCCGAGGAGCTGAAGGGCCATGGTGAGCTCTTCAGCAAACTGCAAAGCCGGCTGCCGCGCGAACTGGAACTGCAGCGCGAATTGATGGGTCTGACGCTGCCGCGCTAATACCGGGCCGCTTGAAACGGGGCGCTGCGGCGCCCCATTTCATTTGTGGCTCAGAGTCCGGCCCGGTTCCTGGCTTTTACGGCCCGATTGACGACGTTCACGGGCCATTCTCCCGAAAGCACCCTTTTCACTTCGCTCGGCGCCCCGGCCTGCAGTCCTACCAGCGCCTGCTCGCTGTACCAGGCGACGTGAGGGTTCAGGATGACGTTCTCGCGGCCGCGCAGCGGATGCGGATCGGGCAGCGGTTCGGGATCGGTCGTATCGAGCGCGCAGCCCGCGATTTTTTTCGCGTCCAGCGCCCGCACCAGCGCCTCCGTATCCACGATAGGGCCGCGCGCGCAGTTGATCAGCACCGCCGTCGACTTCATGCGTGAAAGCGCATCGTCGCTGATCATCTTGCGCGTCTGTGGAGTAAGCGGCGGATGCAGCGACACGAAATCCGCGTCACGCAGCAGCTCGCTTAACTCCAGTTTAGTGCCCGGCGCATCGAACTGCCCTTCATTGATGTACGGATCCGCGAAGACGACCCGCATGCCGAAACTCGCTGCGCGCACTGCGACCTGCCGGGCAATATTGCCGAATCCGACAAGCCCGACGGTGCGGCCGGCGACGCGATAGAGGGGTTTGCCGGGCGGGACTTCCCAACGGCCGCTGCGCACCTGGCGATCGTAAAAGGCCACTTTACGCGCACTGGCAAGGAGCAGCGCCATGGTGTGCTCGGCGACTTCTTCGATGCAGTAGGTGGGATTGTT
>DATFGD010000198.1:0-7948 GCA_035249725.1 Burkholderiales bacterium | reverse complement strand
AGGCATGAACAACATCTGGAATGGGCAGCCGCTGCATTCGGCCTTAGGGCACGTGCTTGGGATGCGCAAAAAAAACTCCGCACGGGATTACTCTCCCTCGCGGAGCTTAATGGAGCCGGATCGGACATCGCTTCAGCAACGATGCCGCGACCGCGGACCTCCAAGGAGGAAAAAACCAGAAGCAACTGCGCATCGTGCCGCCCGATGGTGCAATTACGCGGCAGCCCGACCCTCTCCTTTTAGCAGCAGACGCTTACGCAGGACTTACTGTCTATCACGCGCATGCTCGATAGCGCGGCTCGAAATGCATGATCGCCGCTGCGGTAAACTATGGCGGCGTCACTTGATTCCCACATGCGCATACTGATTGCCGAAGACGACCCTGTGCTTGCCGACGGGCTCACCCGCTCGCTGCACCAGTCGGACTATGCGGTCGATTGCGTCGCGAGCGGGGACCAGGCCGATCACGTACTGCTCGCACAGAACTATGATTTGGTAATACTGGACCTGGGACTGCCGCGCCTGGACGGTTTCGAGGTGTTGCGCCGCCTGCGCCATCGCGGCTCAAAGATACCCGTTCTGGTGTTAACGGCCCGGGACGCGCTCGATGACCGGGTGCGCGGGCTCGACTTGGGCGCTGACGATTATCTGACCAAGCCGTTTGATCTGCCCGAGCTGGAAGCGCGCGTGCGCGCGTTGATCCGTCGCGGAACGTCCGGCGGAGGTTCGGTACTTTCTCACGGTGCGCTGCGTCTCGATACCGCCGGCCGGCGCGCCACACTGAACGGAACGCCGCTCGATCTATCCGCACGCGAACTCGGCGTGCTGGAAGTGCTGATGCACCGCAGCGGGCGTGTCGTCAACAAGGAACAGCTGGCCGAGCAGCTTTATGGCTGGGACGAAGAGGTCGGCGCGAACGCAATCGAGGTCTATGTCCATCGATTGCGCCGCAAGCTCGAACCCGCGGGCGTCGTCATCCGCACGATACGGGGACTCGGCTACCTGCTTGAAAAAGCCGCGCATGGCCCGGATTAGAACGCTGCGCAGCCAGCTTCTCGCCTGGCTCGCGGTTCCGTTGCTGGTGCTGTGGCTGATGAGCACGCTCGTCGATTACGACATCGCCAAGCGCTTCACAAATCTGGCCTACGACCGTGCGCTGCTCGAGGCCGCGCTCGACATCGGCCGTCAGGTAAAGCTCGTCGAAAACCAGATCTATGTCGACCTTCCCGAGATCGCGCTGCAGATGCTTCAATCGCGCGAGTCGGACCGGCTCTACTACCTCGTGCTGGGGCCGGGTAACGAATACATCACCGGGGAACCGGACCTTCCGGCACCTTCTGACCCCTCCACGGACAGGGTGCGTTACTACGACGACGAATACCGCGGGCGCCTCATCCGCGCCGTTGCACTGCGAGTGCCGGTGCAGCCCGGTTCGGCGCGTGGCGCCGTGATGATCCACGTCGCGGAGCGGCTTACGGTACGCAGCGATTCCGCGCGCCAGATCATCCTCGGCATGGTGTTGCCGCAAGCGCTGCTCATCTTCGCCGCCACCCTTGCCGTGTGGTATGGCGTCGGTCGCGGCTTGCGCCCCCTCGCAAGCCTGCGCGCAGACATCGAATCGCGCTCGCATCGCGATCTTTCGCCGCTTTCGGAAACGCGCGCGCCGCGCGAGTTGCAGCCGCTCATACACGCCATGAACGGTCTGCTCTTGCGCCTGAGCGCGGTGCTGGGCGCGCAACAGCGGTTCATCGCGGACGCCGCGCACCAGCTGCGCACACCGCTCGCCGGGATCAAGACGCAAACCGAACTCGCGCTGCGCAACTCGAACTCCGACGAAGTGGAGGCCACGCTGCGCCAGCTGCATACGGCGTCGGAAAAAACCACGCGGCTCGTCAATCAACTGCTGTCTCTCGCGCGCGCCGAGCCGGGCGAAAAGCGCGAGCACGCCACCCACCCGCTCGACCTCGGCGCGCTCGCGCGCGATACCGCGACGGAATGGGTGCCCCGCGCGATCGAGCGTGACATCGATCTCGGTTTCGACGCCCCGCAGTCGACGGCCATGGTCGACGGCAACGCCTTCCTGCTGAAGGAGATGCTGAACAACGTGCTCGATAACGCGCTGCGCTATACACGACGCGGCGGCCAGGTCACGGTGCGGGTTGCGCCGGACACGAGCGTCGTGAAGCTCGTGGTGGAAGACACCGGCCCGGGCATACCGGAGACGGAACGCGAGCGTGTCTTCGAGCGGTTCTACCGCTTGCTGGACAGCGGCAATGAAGGCTGTGGCCTGGGGCTCGCCATCGTTCGCGAGATTGCCCAAAGCCATGGTGCCGAGATCAAGCTCGAGAGTGGCGCCAGGGGCGTCGGTACTGCAGTACAGATTGCGTTTCCGCGAGCGGCCTGAATCCGCCGGCCCGCCCGTATAGTGGGCCTACGGTCCGTGCCGTGCCGCGATCGGGCACTCAATTCGCCGCCACACGTCCGCCGAGCGCTTCCTTCGTATCGCGCTCCGCATCTTCCTGCTGCTGGAGCGCCCACATCTGGGCGTAGACCCCGTCGTGCCCGAGCAGCGCTTGATGCGTGCCGCGCTCGACGATGCGGCCATGGTCCATCACGAGGATCTGGTCCGCGTCCATCACGGTCGAGAGCCGGTGCGCGATGACGAGCGTGGTATGTCCGTGCGCGATGCGATCCAGCTCGGCCTGGATCGCCTGCTCGGATTTTGAATCCAGCGCCGACGTCGCTTCATCGAAGATCAGAATGCGCGGCTGCTTGAGCAGCGCGCGTGCGATCGCGACCCGCTGCTTTTCTCCACCGGAGAGCTTCAGGCCGCGCTCCCCCACGCGCGCTTCGTAACCGTCTGGGAGACTTACGATGAAATGATGGATGTGCGCCGCTTGTGCCGCACCTTCCACTTCCTCACGCGTCGCTTCCGGCCGCCCGTACTGGATGTTGTAATAAATCGTGTCGTTGAACAGCACGGTATCCTGGGGAACGATGCCGATCGCTCCGCGCAGGCTCGCCTGCTTCACGTCTCGTATATCGAGGCCGTTCACCACGATGCGCCCGCCCGACACGTCATAGAACCGGAAGAGCAGCCGCGCCAGAGTCGATTTGCCCGATCCGCTGGCGCCGACCACCGCAACCTTGCTGCCCGGTGGGACTTCGAAGCTCACGTCGTGCAGGATCTGACGCTGGGGATCGTAGCTGAAATCGACGTGCTCGAAGCGCATCGCCGCGGGGCCCGGCGGGAGCTGAACGGCATCGCGGCGGTCCTCGACTTCGCGGTTCTCCTCGAGGAGGCGGAACATGCGGTCCATGTCGATCAGCGCCTGCTTGATCTCGCGATAGACCATGCCCAGGAAGTTGAGCGGAATGTAGAGCTGGATGAGCAGACCGTTGATCAGGACGAGGTCCCCGAGCGTGAGCGTTCCGCCCACTACGCCCTGGGCGGCCAGTATCATCAATAGGGTGACCGCAATCGCGATGATGAAGCTCTGACCGATGTTGAGCAGCCCCAGGGACGCCTCGTTCTTGACCGCGGCGGACTCGTAGAGCTGGAGATTCTCATCGTAGCGCCGGGCCTCGTAGGCTTCGTTGTTGAAATACTTGACCGTTTCGTAATTGAGCAGGCTGTCGATCGCACGCGTGTTCGCCTTCGAATCGAGCTCGTTCGCGCGGCGACGTATCTCCATGCGCCACTCGGTAATCGCCACAGTGAACATGATATAAAGCGCGATCGCCACGAACGTCACCGCAACGAACCGCCAGTCGAAACGCGCGAGGAGGACGAGCGCGACGAGGGCGAATTCGAGCACCACCGGTATGATCGAAAACAGCATGTACGACAGCAGCGTCGAAATGCCGCGGGTGCCGCGCTCGATGTCGCGTGAGACGCCGCCGGTCTGGCGCTCGAGGTGGAAGCGCAGCGAAAGACTGTGCAGATGGCCGAACACGGTGAGCGCAATGCGGCGGATGGCGCGCTGCGTGACGCGGACGAATACGACGTCGCGCAGCTCCGCAAAGAGCGTGGTGGAAAGCCGCAACACGCCATAGGCCACCAGCAGTGCAAGCGGCAGCGCCACCACGGCCCGGCTGGGATCGAGCGAATCGACCACCTCCTTCAACACCAGCGGCACCCCCACGTTGGCGAGCTTTGCTACGGTGAGGAAAGCGAGCGCCACGACGACGCGCCATTTGAACTCCCAGAGATAGGGCAGCAGCATCGGCACGACGCGCCATTCGCGGCTGCGTGGCCCGCCGCGACCGGTCGCGATCGAGCGCGGAAGTGCAGTGGAATGTGGATTCATCGAGTGAACGTGGGGTAGAGGTTATTTTAGAGTCAATTGAATTCGCGCGCCCGTCCGTACGCGAACATACCCGTCAACAGCCGCGCGACTCCGTATGCCGTCCATGTTGCGATGCGCACCGCGAGCGGTTGCTGCCGCCACCGCTCGCGCTTCACGTCACGCGCGCCTTCCGCCATCGCGGCGATGAGACTTGCACGCAGCGCGGCAGCGAATGCACGGTCCCGCACCACGACGTTCGCCTCCCGGGCAAGAAGCAGGCTGAACGGGTCGATATTGGACGATCCCACGGTCGCCCACTTGCCGTCGATGACCGCCACCTTGGCGTGCAGGAAACTCTTGTGATATTCCGAGATGTGAATGCCCGCATCGAGAAAGGCGCCGTAGAGCGCGCGTGAAGCGTAGTGCAGCAGCACGTACTCGACCCGTCCCTGCAGCAGTAAGGTGACCTGCACCCCGCGCGCCGCGGCCTCCATGAGCCCGCGGCGGAAACTCAAGCCCGGAAAGAAGTATGCGTTTGCAATGAGGATCTCCGACCGCGCCCCCGCAATCGCTTCCAGGTAGGCTTCTTCGATGTCGCTGCGGTGCCGGAGATTGTCGCGCACCACGAAGGCTGCCTGCTGCGTGCCGCACGGCGTCGCCTCCGACCGCAGCTTCTCCACGTCGTGCCAGTCGCGCCCCAGCTGCATGAATTCCTCCAGCGCCCACAGCCGCTTTACGGTCGGATAGATGCGTTCGAGCAGCGGCCCCTCGACCCGCACGGCGTAGTCGAAGCGCGGCGGGGTATGCCCCGGCGTGTGCATGTCGTCGATGATGTTGATGCCGCCGACGAAGGCGATGCGCGCATCGATCACGGCGAGCTTGCGATGCATGCGCCGCAGCCGTCGCCGTCCCACGAAAAGCGGCCCGCGTTCGGGCCGGTATACGAGGACCCGGACGCCGGCGTTCTCGAGATCCGAGACGAAGGCGCCGCTCAGCCCCTTGGAACCAAAACCATCCATCAGCACGTGAGTGGCGACGCCGCGCGCGGCGGCGCGCTTCAGCGCCGCGCCTATGCGCTGGCCGGCGTCATCGCCGTCGTAGATGTAGGTTTCGATATGGATTTCGTGACGCGCTCCGTCGCAGGCCGCTTCCAGTTCCGGGAAGTATTCGACACCGCGAGTGAGCAGCGTGATGCGGTTGCCATCGACGAAATCGGTCATATCCTTTCGAGGACGGTGGTAAGAACGGCGTGATCGGATATGCGCGCCCAGACGTTACCGTGGTGCGCGTGCGCGAAGCTGATCCGGAAACCGCGGACGTAGATACGATCGAGGCGGAACACAGGCAGGACCGCTGGAAAGCTGCGCGCGGGGGCGCCGTGCACCACTTCGAAGACTTCGTGCATATTTAGCGGTTGCGCCAGCTCGTGGGTCGCCTTGTGGCGCCAGTGCCAGTCGTTGAAGTCCCCGGCGACGATGAGCGGTGCGTCGGCGGGCACGACCTTCTCGATCCGCTGGCGCAGCCATTCGATCTGACGGCTGCGTCCGCGCGCGAAGAGCCCGAGATGCACGCAGATGCAATGCAGCGGGTATGACCAGCCGGGGATGCCGATTTCACAGTGCAGCAGCCCGCGGCGCTCGAAGCGATGGGTCGAAACGTCCTGATTGTCCCAGCGCATGATGGGAAAGCGCGAGAGCACCGCGTTGCCATGATGGCCGAAGTCGTATACGGCATTGCGGCCGTACGCGTATTCCTGCCACGTCATATCCGCAAGAAACTCGTATTGCGGAGCGGCCGGCCAGTTATCGTGGCGCTTCGCGTAGCGATCGTGGCTGCCGAGCACTTCCTGCAGGAAGACGAGATCGACGTCGAGCGCGCGCAAGCCCTCGCGCAGTTCATGGATCACCATGCGGCGCTTGAAAAAGGACACGCCTTTGTGAATGTTGTAGGTCGCGACGCGCAGCGCTTGTTTCACGATTTATCTTAGCAGGGCGGGTCGGCCAGCGGCCTTATTGTACGGAAGAGGCGCGAACATCGCGCCTCACAGGCAGGCAAGGACAGCGGCTCGTCGCCTCACTTGCGGAGCCGTGCCGAAATGCGAGAGTGGGACGGGAAATCAGGAAACCGCGAGCATGCGGTCAAGTGCGATGCGCGCGAGCTTCGCTTCGGCGGCCGGCACCTTGATCTGGTTGACGACTTTGCCCGCAACCAGGTTTTCCAGCGTCCACGCGAGATGCTGCGGGTCGATCCGCTGCATGGTCGAGCACATGCACACCGTCGGCGCCATGAACTGCACGATCTTGCCCTGCGGCTTGAGTTCTTCCGCAATGCGGTTGACGAGGTTCAGTTCGGTGCCGACCAGCCAGCGCGTCCCGGGCGCACTCGCCGCTACGGTCTTGATGATGTACTCGGTCGATCCGACGTAGTCGGAAAGCTTGCACACTTCGAAGTTGCATTCGGGGTGGCTGATGACCATGCCGCCCGGATGCTGCTGGCGCCAGCGCAGGATGTGCTGCGCCTGGAACATCTGGTGCACGGAACAGTGTCCCTTCCATAGCAGGATTTTCGCCATCTTGATCTGCTGCGGCGTGAGGCCGCCCATCTCCTCGTCCGGATCCCATACCAGCATTTCGGACAGCGGAATGTCCATGAGATAGCCGGTCCAGCGCCCGAGATGCTGGTCGGGGAAGAACAATACCTTGTCGCGGCGCGCGAAGCTCCACTGCAGGATTTCACGCGCGTTGGTGGACGTGCACACGATGCCGCCGTGTTCGCCGCAGAACGCCTTGAGGTCGGCCGCGCTGTTGATGTACGTAACCGGCGTGACATGCTGATCGGGATCGAGCACCTGCTTCAATTCCCGCCATGCGCGCGCCACCTTCGACAAGTTGGCCATGTCGGCCATGGAGCAGCCGGCGTTGAGGTCGGGAAGGACCGAAATCTGTTCCGGCTTCGACAGGATGTCCGCCACTTCGGCCATGAAGTGGACACCACAGAAGACGATGTATTGCGCGTCCGTCTGAGCAGCAAGCTTGGACAGCCGCAGCGAATCTCCCGTCAGGTCGGCATGCTTGTAGACATCCGCCCGCTGATAGTGGTGACCCAGGATGACGGCACGCTTGCCCAACGCCGCGCGTGCGGCCACGATGCGCGCCTCGCATGCTTCGTCGGCGAGCGGTTTGAAACGTTCGAACTGGATGGTGCTTACTTCCATCGCGAGCGTTCCTGCAAAAGTGAAGCTTGAGACATTACCACAATGTGGCAAAAAATCTAGCCCGAATACCGCATGCGGCCGATCCCGAGCCTTCGGAGAGTTATGGGGTCATTCGGCCCAAATTCAAGCGCCTGCCGATCACGTTCCCGCTTTCTTCCTTGCGTGAGTTTCTGCAACGCGCTGTGGCAACTCGCGTATCGCCTCCGCGTTGCTCCACGAAAAGACTTTGTCCGCGGCGACGCGCCAAGGCAGCCAGTCATAGCGCAGGTGTTCCCGGGGTTCCAGCGTTATGGGAACCGGCTCGGGAACGAGAAGACCGAACACGTGCTCGGTATTGTGCGTGACGCCCGGCGCATAGCGGGTGCGCCAGCGCCGGTAGATTTCATAGCGGTTCTCTTTGCCCCAGTCAAGCAACGCATAGTGCGCGGCATCGAGCCCGGTTTCC
>DATFGD010000197.1:0-5988 GCA_035249725.1 Burkholderiales bacterium | reverse complement strand
GAGGCTGATGACGAGATAGACCGCCATGATGATGGCGATGCCTTCGATCGCCTGCCCGGTCTGGTTGATCGTGGTATTGGCGATCGAGACGAGGTCCGGATAGCCGATCGCTACTGCGAGCGAGCTGTTCTTGGTGAGATTGAGATATTGATTGGTGAGCGGCGGCACGATCGCACGCAATGCCTGCGGCAGCACCACGACTCGCAGCGCGAGCCGCCGGCGCAATCCCAGGGCATACGCCGCTTCGAACTGGCCGTAGGGAACGGCGAGTATCCCGGCGCGCACGATCTCCGCGATGAAAGCCGCGGTATAGAGGATGAGTCCGCCGGTGAGCGCGGCAAACTCAGGCGTGATTGTCATGCCGCCCGAAAAATTGAAGCCCGACAAATGGGGAACGTCCATTTCGGTTGGCGCACCGGCAGCCAGGTAAGCGAGCGCGGTCGGGACAAGCACGAGCGCAAGACCGATTTCCAGGACCGGGGGTGCACTGCCCGTGGCCGCGCGGCGCCGCGACGCCCAACGCACGAAAACGAACATCGCAACGATGCCGCAGATCAATGCGAGGCCCATCCAGAAATATGCGGGGTGAGCCGAGGGAAGGGGCATGAAGATGCCGCGATTGGAGAGATACAGCCCCGGCAAAGGGGCGAGCGCGGCACGCGGCGCCGGCAGGTACTCCGTAATCAGCGCATACAGAAGGAACAGATGCACCAGCAGCGGCACGTTGCGGATGAACTCGACGTAACCGGCGGCAAGCTTCTCCAGCAGCCAGTTGCGCGAAAGGCGCGCAAGCCCGATCAGCGTTCCGAGTACCGTAGCAGCGAGGATTCCAACGAGCGCGACGCGCAACGTATTGGCCACACCGACCGCGAGCGCTCTGAGATAGGTATCGGACGCGCTGTAGCGAAAGAACGTCGTCTCCCCAATGGCAAAACCGGCTTCGCGATCGAGAAATGCGAAGCCGCTCGCGATATTGCGCTCAGCGAGATTTTGCAGCGTATTGGAAATCAGGAACCAGGCGAGAACGAGTGTCGCGCCCAGTGCGGCGGCCTGATAGACGAGCGCGCGAAAGCGCGGGTCCCTGGACGAAAACTTCACCGGATGGGCGGCGCGTACATGAGGCCGCCCTGCGACCACAGGCGGTTCACGCCGCGCTCGAAACCGAGCGGCGCGAGATTGCGATCGTAGCTCTCGCCGTAATTGCCGACATGCTTGACGATGTTATAGGCCCAGCGGTTATCGAGGCCCAGTCCCTTGCCGATGTCGCCGATGGCGCCGACGAATCGCTGGATCGACGGGCTCGCGCTCTTGAGATGCTGATCGATGGTTTTGGATGCAAGGCCCAGCTCTTCGGCCTCGATCATCGCATACAGCGACCACTTCACGACATCGAACCAGCGATCGTCGCCATGCCTTACCACTGGCCCCAACGGTTCCTTGGATATGATCTCGGGCAGGATCACATGGTCTGACGGATTGGACGCACGTGAAGCGCGGATGGCCACCAGTCCCGAAATGTCCGTGGTATAAACGTCACAGCGGCCGGCGAAGTAAGCGTTGAGCACCTCTTCGAGCTTTTCGATCACGACCGGCTTGAACTTCATCTTGTTCGCACGGAAATAATCGGCGAGATTGAGTTCAGTGGTCGTGCCGGGCTGCACGCAAATCGTGGCGCCGTTCAACTGCTTTGCACTCTTCACGTTGAGTTTCTTGGGCGCGATGAAGCCCTGGCCATCGTAGTAATTGATGCCGACGAAGTTCAGTTCGAGGCCACTGTCGCGCGAGACGGTCCAGGTGGTATTGCGGGCGAGGAGGTCGATTTCGCCGGACTGCAGTGCGGTGAAACGCTGCTGTGAGGTGAGCGGCGTATAGCGTGACTTGTTTGGATCGCCAAATACGGCCGCCGCGACCGCGCGGCAGAGGTCCACGTCGATGCCGCGCCATACACCTTTCGAGTCCGGTTGCGAAAAACCCGCGAGCCCGGTGTTGACGCCGCATTGCACGTAGCCGCGGGAGCGCACCGTATCGAGTGTCGACTGCGCAGCTGCCGGCATGGCAGCGAGCGCGGCGATGACGCCGGCGAGCAGGAGAAATGCTTGCATTGGGGCTTTCCTCAGTTGGAGAAGCGGCGGTTCAACTCTGCAACCTGATCGGGGGTGAGCAGCCGCAGCGATTGACCGCGCAGCAACAGCGCGAGCTTCGCCGTCTGCTCCAGTTCCTCGATGGCGTTCACCGCCGCATCGAGCGTCGCACCGGCGACCACCGGGCCGTGGTTCGCGAGCAGGATCGAATGGTGCTTCCCGGCGAGTTGGCGCACCGCCTCCGCGAGCGACTCGTCTCCCGGCGGATAGTACGGCGCGAGTGCAAGCCGGCCGACGTGCATGGTCGCGTATGCCGTGATCGGCGGAAAGACATTGTCCGGATCAATATCGGCAAGGCACGATATGGCCACCGCGTGCACGGAATGCAGATGTACGACCGCACCGGCGCTGCGCTCGCGATACATCGCGATGTGCAGAAACGTTTCCTTCGATGGTTTGTCGCCGGCGAGCAGCTTGCCGTTCGCATCGAGTCGCGACAGGCGCGCGGGATCGAGCCGACCGAGGCAGGAGTTGGTCGGCGTCATCAGCCATCCGTCGTCGAGCTTGACGCTGACGTTCCCCGCGGAACCGTGCGCCAACCCGCGATCGTAGAACGACTTGCCAATCTGGACGATCTGCTCGCGCAGTGCGTTTTCGTTCATGCTGCCATCCTACGCGTATAAGCTCTGTCTGCCTTCAAGGGTTGCCGAGCGCCTTCATAAAGAAATCATCGCTGCCGAAATTACCGGACTTGAGTGCGAGCGCAAGCGGTCTCGCGCCTAGGCTCACCGTCCAGGGCACGCCCGGATCGATTTCCGGTCCAATTTTCAAACCCTCGACGCCAAGCGCGGTCATCACCGCTCCGGACGTTTCGCCGCCGGCGACCACCAGCCGCCGCGCCCCCGCGGCGACGAGCCCTTTGGCGATGGCGCCCATCGCCTGCTCGATCAGTTCGCCGGCGCGCTCGCGTCCGACGGCCGCCTGCGCCTTGGCGACAGCAGCGGCATCCGCGGTCGAATAAATCAGGACCGGGCGCTCGCCCAGCCGCGGGCATGCCCACGCGAGCGCCTGCTGCACGACATCGTCGCGCATGCGCAATTCGATGGGATCGAGTTCGAACGAGTCGCACTGGCGCTTCATTACCGCAACCTGCCTTTGGGTCGCAGCCGAGCAGCTTCCTGCGAGGACGGCCGCACTACCCGCGATGGCGGGCAGCGCAGCGGATGCGCGCGTCTGGAGCACTCCGGCGCGCCGAAAGTTTTCGGGCAGGCCGAGCGCGAGTCCCGATCCGCCGGTGAGAAGCTTATCATCGGCACACGCATCGCCCAGTGCAATGAGATCCGCATCGCTCAGTGCATCGGCGATCGCGATCCGC
Organism: Burkholderiales bacterium; assembly: GCA_035249725.1. GTDB lineage: Bacteria > Pseudomonadota > Gammaproteobacteria > Burkholderiales > SG8-41 > DSOT01. Next base: position 2,532 of record DATFGD010000197.1, on the reverse strand, counting down.
ACACCGCCTGCAGTCAGGCGCTGGACATCGCCACGTATGGCGGCGCTCCCTTGCCGCACCACTTCGTGCGCGATCAGTCCTACGCGACCCACGCTCTGCCGCTGAAGAACCCGCACCAGCGAGGGGTCGGTCATCGGTGTCAGCGGATGATGGCGCATGCTCGACTCGGAGAGCAGCACGTCGCCGACAAAGAGATAGCCCTGATATACCGTGCGCCCGTTGGTGGGGAACGCGGGGCACGCGATCGTGAACGGCGCACCGAGCGCCGCAAGCAGCGCCTCGGCAACGGGTCCGATGTTGCCCGCGGCGGTCGAGTCGAATGTGGAGCAGTACTTGAAATAGAACTGCCGCGTCTTCGCACGCTGTAGCCACGAGAGTGCCGCGAGCGACAACCTGACCGCATCGTCGGCCCGCATCGAGCGCGACTTGAGCGCGATGACCACCGCGTCCACCTCCGGCACGTGCAAATCATCGCGCGGCACGCCAAGCAGCACCACCGTCGCCATGCCCTGGCGTGTCAGCGTATTGGCGAGATCCGTTGCGCCGGTGAAATCGTCGGCGATGCAGCCGAGCAGAATGGACATCGATCGAAGACCGCTTACTCAATTTTCCCCTCCTCCGATGAGGAGGGGTGTCAACGGCGTTGACGGGGTGGTCAATGAAGCGGCGCTCTGCATACCACCCGTCGCCCTGAGCGTCACCCCTTCCACCACCCCGTCTGCTTCGCAGCCACCCCTCCTAATGAAGGAGGGGAAACGTGATCTCTTTCCCTCCTCCGATGAGGAGGGATGTCAACAGCGTTGACGGGGTGGTTACTCCACGCGGATCTTCGCCGCCTCCGCCACTTTGGTGTACTTGGCGAGTTCGGACTTGAAGAACGCCGCCGTCTGCTCGGGGCTGGAGGCGACGATCTCTGCGCCGAGCGAAGCCAGCCGCTCCTTCACGTCGGGCAGCGCCAGGGCCTTCACCATCTCCTGATTGAGGCGCACGACGATGTCGCGCGGCGTCTTCGCCGGCGCCACCGCGCCGTACCACGTGCTCATGGCGTAACCCGGCACGGTTTCCGCAATCGTCGGCACGTCCGGAAGAACCGCGGCGCGCTTCTCCTTGGTCACTGCGACGGCGCGCACACGACCCGCACGCACATGCGGGATGATCGGCGGCATGGTGCTGAAGCTCGTCATGACGTGCCCCGCGACGAGATCGATCGCGATGGGCCCGCCGCCTTTGTACGGCACCATCAGGAGATTGGTCTTCGTCATCACCTTGAACATTTCGCCCGCGAAATGCTCCGGGCTCGCGACGCCGGACGAGGCGTAGGTAAGCGCGCCGGGTTTCGCCCGCGCGAGCGCAATCACTTCTTTCACCGTCCTCGCCGGCAGCGAGGGATGCGCCGCAAGCACATTGGACACTTCGGAGACGACCGTAATCGGCGTCAGATCGCGTTCGATGTCGTAGCCGAGATTCTTGTATACCGGTTTGCTCATGATGTGGGCGACCGACATGAAGAGCACGGTGTAACCGTCGGCAGGCGCCTCCGCCGCCAGCTTCGCAGCGAGATTCGCGTTGGCGCCCGGACGGTTTTCGACGATGAACTGCTGCTTCATCGACTCGCTCAACTTCGCTGCGATCGTGCGCGCCATGATGTCGGTGCCACCGCCCGGGGCAAATCCGACGAGGATGCGTACCGGTTTGGTGGGATACGTCTGTGCCATCACCACGCCTGACCCGCATCCCAGCGCGGCGATCAGCAGCGGCGTAATGCCTGTTCTCATACGAATCGAACTCATGTGCCTTCCTTCTGTTTGTTTTGCATTCAGCTCTCAATCTACCTTGGTGCCGGATTCCTTTATCGCTTTTGCGTACTTGGCGCTTTCCGCTCTCACGAACTTCGCAAAAGCGTCCGGCGAATTGCCCACCCCCTCCGATCCCAATTGCTTGAGACGCTGCTGGATGTCGGGCAACTTGAGTATGCGCACGAGCTCGCGGTTCCACTTCGCGATGACAGGCGCCGGCGTTCCGGCCGGCGCGTGCATCGAATACCATGCATTCACTTCATAGCCCGGAACGCCGGCCTCGGCGAACGTCTGCAGCTTGGGATACTCCGGTAACCGCGCCGAGCGCGCGATCGCCAGCGACTTGAGCCGCCCCGAGCGCACGTGCGGCAAGATCGATGCCGCGGTATCGAACATCATCGTCGTCTCGCCGCCGATCAGCCCCGCGATGGCGGGACCGCCACCCTTGTACGGCACGTGCAACAGCTTGATGCCGGTCATCGAGGCGAAGATCACCCCGGCCATGTGGGGCGGCGTTCCATTGCCGCCGGACGCAAATTTAAGATCGCCCGGTTTCGCCTTTGCGAGCGCGATCAGCTCTTTGACGGAATTCGCGGGCACGGCAGGATTCACGCACAGCACGGTCGGCGCGATCGCGAGCAGCGTGATCGGCGCAAAGTCCTTGATCGGATCATAGCCCGGATTGCTGTAGAGATTCGGTGAAATCGCGTGCGTCGCAATCGAGGAGAGCAGGATG
>DATFGD010000196.1:0-4978 GCA_035249725.1 Burkholderiales bacterium | reverse complement strand
GGCGCGGCCAGCGCGTCGCAGATCTGGTGCGTGATCTGACCATCCCCGCCGCAGGACACGAATACCGTCGCCACATCCTCACCCGGCAAGCCGCTTGCCGCCAGCGCTTCGTGACCCGCGGCCAGAGCCCAGCGCACCGTTGCGGAGGCGCGGCGCCGTTCATTGGCCGGCAGCAAAGCGGGAGAGGGATCGGGTATCGGCTCCATAACGTATCGCGCGCGACCGGACAGCACAGCGCTTGCGGTCGCCCAGTCCTGCAGGCCGGGACCCAGCACGCCCACGCTGGTGACGCGCACACCGATCATTGCGGCCGCCCGAATATGAGGCTGCAGTTGCTCCCGCCAAATCCGAACGAATTGGACATGGCGTGTGCGATTCTTCGGCTTTCTCCCTCGAGCACGACGCGGCACTTGAGGCGCGGGTCGATGTGGGTCGTGTTCAAGGTGCCGGGAACGAAGCCATGACGCAGGCACAGCAGGGTGATAATGGCCTCCACCGCGCCGGCTGCGCCCAGCGTGTGTCCCGTCCAGCCCTTGGTGCCGCTGCATGGCACGTCATTGCTGAACACCGCATCGACCGCCGCATCCTCCGCCGCGTCGTTGTTACGCGTCCCGGTGCCGTGCAGATTGATGTAATCGATGTCGTGAGCCGACAGACCCGCGCCGGCCAGCGCACTGCGCATGGCGCGTGCTGCGCCCCGTCCCTCGGGGTGCGGCGTCGACATATGGTGTGCATCCGAGCTTTCGCCGTAACCCAGTAAGGCAAGACCTTCGCCGCAAACATCTGCGGGCTCGAGCAATGCGAAACCGGCCGCCTCACCGATCGAGATACCATCGCGTGTGGCATCACAGGGGCGGCAGGGCTGTCGGGACAGCAGTTCGAGTGCAGAAAAACCATGCAGCGTAGTGAAACAAAGCGTTTCGACGCCGCCCACCACCGCGGCATCGCAAAGCCCCGAGGCAAGAGCGCGCGCGGCCGTTGCGAATGCCTTGGCGCTCGAGGAGCAGGCCGATGAAATCGTTGAACCCGGCCCCTCCAATCCGAGGTGCTGACGTACGAAGCTCGTTACCGAAAAAAGATTGTAGCTCGTGCGAAAGCTCAAGCTCGCAGGCAGACCCGTGCCGGCGTCGCGCTCTCGATAGGCGAGTTCGGCGGACAGAATTCCGGAACTGCTCGTGCCGATAAAGACGCCGACGCGGTTTGCACCGTGGCGCCCCACCGCGCGCGCCACGGCCTCGCCGAATCCGTCCTGCTTCAGTGCGAGCTGCGCAAGGCGGTTGCTGCGACAGTCGAAATCGGCGAGATCACCGGAGATGCGTTCCGACTCGACGTTTTCCACGCGGCCAATGTAAGTATCCAGGGCACAGTCGAGGAAGTCGTTGCTTCTCAACCCGCTGCGCCCCTGAGCGAGCGCCGCGAATGCGACATCCGCGCCATGGCCCAGGGCGCTCACGAGTGCAAACCGCGTAACGAACAGGGGTTTCAAGACAAAAAAGCGTCCAGGAAGACCGCGCTATGATACATGCGGTTGGCTGCCATGATCGGCCTCGCGTCGCGACAAAAATGCCGAGAGTGCAAACGCATAGACGGTGCCGAGCGCTATCGTTGTGCCAATCGCGCGCAGCACCGGCGTACCGCTCGTGGCGAGCGCACCTGAAGCGCACAGCGTAGCGAGGCCCGCCACGACGAGCGACAGCCACGTCAGCGCGCGCTCTTCGGCATTCCAATGGCGGCGATTGAAGAAGAGCGCATAGTTGAGGCCGACGCCGATCACCAGCAGCAGCGCGACCATGTGAAACACCGTGAGAGATTGTTCGAATAGCAGCAATGTGGCGACATCCAGCAACGCCGCAGTCAGGACTGGAACGAGCACCCGCACGGTCGTCGCCGCGCTTCTCAATCCCGCGTAGACGAGCAGCGCAACGCACATCAGGCCCAGCGCGAACAATCTGAGCGATTCCACGCGATATCCGGCAACGAGCGCATCGGCTTCACGCTTGAGGTCGATGAGAAAAATATCGGAATCCCCGTTCGACAGCACGGCGGCGTGCAGCGCCTGTGGATCGCGCACGCCCGAAAGCGGCACCAGGGCAGACCAGGCGCCGCCCGCGGGTATCAGCAACGATTCGAGTTTGAGGGCGAACGCGGTTCCGCGCAGTGCCGTAGCGTCGAGCCGCGGCGCCGTGCGTGCGCGCTCCACATCGGCCAGGAACGGCGCAAAAAGATCGGGACGGAAAGGAAGCCCGGTCATCGCATGGTTCAGGTTTGAAGCAAGCTCGGCCGCATCCGGCAAGGCAGCCCGACGCGCTTCCAGTGTGCTGCGACTGGGCAGATAGCGCGCAGCGAGGTCGTACCCGGCAATCCAGCCTGCGCCGACGGCTTGCTCGAGAAGGCGCGTGGCTTTTTCGCTTTTCTGTAGTGCGTGCTCGCGGTCCGCCGCCGCTACGACCAGCAGATGACGCACGTCGGGACCCCCAAGCTGTGCCCGCAACTCGATGTCGAGTTCTCTGATATCAGCCGGCACGGGACTCAGATTCGCAAGGTCGTCGTCCCATAGGCGATCGCTTTTCAGGATGACTATCGCCGCACCGAGTGCCGCCAGTAAGACGACGAAGCCATAATTGCCGCGCGTGAACTGCGGCAATGATCCGGTACCGAACGGCAGGCTGACCATTTTGCGTTCCAGCGTGCGCGCGGGTGTCAGCGCCGGAAGCACCCAACGCGTCACGAGCCCGGCAGTGACGACGCCGACGACAGTGAGCACGCCGAGTTGGGCCAGACCAGGAAAGCTCGACAGCAACATCGCGAGCGTCCCGCACGCCGTGGTTAAGACGGCCAGGCGCAATGTCGCACCGATGCGCCCCAGCGTAGTTTCAAGCGATTCGCCACGGCCGGCGTGAGCGTAGAGATAGGTCGGATAATCGACCGCTTCGCCGATTAGAATCGCGCCGAACCCGAGCGTGATTGCGTGAACGGGACCGAACAGAAGGTTGACCGCCGCCAGGCCGAGGATCAATCCGCTGATGGCGGGAAGCGCCGACAGCACGACGGGACGCGGCGACCGATAAACGAAAGTCAGGATCAACAACACGCCGGCAAAGGAAAGCAGCGACGCCCGTTTAGCATCGTGCTCGATCGTCGCTCGGGCGGCGCTCGCCGCAAACCCCGGTCCCGCGAGCCGGAGCGCGGTCCCGGCGGGCGCCACTTCACGAAACGCCTCGCGCACCGCGGCTGCCGCTCGATCCTGCGCGTCGAGGTCAAACCCCGCTGCCTGCGTGGCGGCGACCAGCAGGGCCCGTTTGCCATCCGCAGAGATCCATACGCCTTGGTGTGCTGACGCCGCACCCGGCGAACCGAGGAGCGCTGCAATACGGCGCATCTCCCCTGTCGGATCGGAGGCGAGCGTGCGCCCGGACAGCATGCCAAACGGGGAAGCAAGCAGCTCCAGTTCCTGTATGAGCGCTTCGCGCAGCCCTTCGGCGGTGAAACGATGCGGCACGATGCCGGGGCTCAGCATATAGCGGTACGCGAAAAGGAATTCCGCCTCCTTCACCGCCCGAGCGGGATCACCGTTGGCAACGACCCCGAACAAATGGGTCGAGTCGAGCCGCCGTGCAAGCGCTCTACTCGCATCCACCAACGTTCTGGCATCACTCCCCTCGATCCCTATCAGCAGCAGGCGTGATGCCGCGCCTTCTCGCAGTTGGTTGATCAGCACCGCCTGGGCGCGGCTCGTCGCTGCGGGAAGGAAGGCACTCAGATCGGTCGTCACGGTGAGATGCCGCATCAGCCAGTACCCGCTTGCGGCAATCAACACGAGCCAGATCGCAACGGCAGTGCGGCCGCCCGGAATCACGAGCTGCTTGCGCTCATCTGGATGACCGAACGATCGCCTCCGACTTCCTGGACCTCGACGCGGACTACCCGAGCGTCCATTCCCGTGAGCCGCACGTAGTCGATCAAAACAGCGACGCTTGCGTCCCGCGGCGTCAACGTCAATATCCAGTGATCGGCTCGGCCTTCCAGCCGCGAGGCGTAGAGCCGCTCGAGAAGAGGCACGTCTCCCGCCAGCGTTGCGCGCAAGCTCTCCACGAGCGTCAGTACCGCGGGCGCGGCGGCGAGCGAAAGCGTAGTGGTGCGATTGCGCGTCCGATTCTCGATGGTGACCGTGTCTCCCGCAACGACAGTTCGCTCGTCATAGGGGGAAAACACATGCTTTTCGAGTCGATCGGGACGGCGGTAGGTCAGCATGCCTTTCAAGACCAGCGGGGATTCCAGCACGGCCATGTGCTTGGTTTCAGTGAAATGGGCCTGCGCAGCGGGCACCTGCGCGAGCATTCGCATGAGATCGGAGAGCGCAAAATCCGCCGCCGCGGCCGGCAGAACGTACCCTGCTGCGAGCGCGATCCGGAGCCAGCGCATGCTCAAGCGCCTTTCCAGAAGTCGTAGAAATTGAACCAGTTGTACGGCGCTTCACGCGCATGCGTCTCCAGGCGGCTGACGTAGCGGGCAATCCATTTCTCGAGCGCCGCCTCGCGCATGACGCCGTTCAGTTCGATCTTTTCGGCGAGCAGTTCGAAATATGCGTCGTAGCGCTGCACGCCGCGGTGGAGGCAGAAGAACAGCACGACCGGTGCGTCAAGCAATGCTGCGGTCAGCAGTGGCCCGGAGGGAAAGCGCGCTCTCGCGCCCAGAAATTCACATTCGATCATGCGCTCTCCATTCAGGGTCCGGTCGCCCAGCATGGCGACGATCTCGCCGCGTTCCAGGCACTCTCTCACGCGGAGCAGCGTACCGGGCTCGCCGGGCCGAATGATGCGATGAGCGAGTTCCGGGGCCATGCCGCGCAACCACCGGCTGGTGTTGCGGGCGTTGTCTTCGTGCATGACCAGATTGATGGTCAAGCCGTGTCTCGATTCGCCGACGACCCGCAGAACCTCGAAGCTTCCCAGATGCGAGCCGAGAAGCAGGCAGCCGC
>DATFGD010000195.1:0-2502 GCA_035249725.1 Burkholderiales bacterium | reverse complement strand
CGCGTGCAACCGCCGAAAGTCTGCTCAAAGTGTGTTCGCTTCGTGCGACGTACTAGCTTTGAAATTCGCGGCGCTTCGCTTCACGCCACTCCCCGAACGGCTGCGTGGACGGATCGCTGGCGATTCGTTTGCGTGTCGCCTCGGCGATCTCTTCATCGGACAACGAGAAATCCAGCGCGACACGGTGCGGTTGCGCGACGTACCAAGGCGTGTCGCAGAAGAACTCGAGCCGATTGCCCTCCGGATCGAGAAAATAGACCGACCACGCATTGCCATGATCGACCGGGTCGACGCCTTCAACATTATTCGCAACCGCAAGCTCGTACATCGTGCGCACTTCCTTGATCGAGGCGACGCGATAGGTGATTTGATTGACTGTGGTCCGAGTGCCCTTCTCGCGGCCGCTCACGAGCACGATCTGATGATGGTCTTTCGGATCCTTGCTGAGAAAGGTGAGGCGCACGCCGGCTCTTACCTCACCCGCATCCATTACCTTGAACCCCAGAAGACCGGTATAGAAGTCGCGCATCCGGTCCATGTCGCTGACGAAAAGACCGATATGGCTCAGTTCCCACTTGGGCAGTTCCGGCATGGTCTCCTCCGTGCGGGTTGGCGAGTTGCTGGCAGTATACATCCCAGGATAAATGGACTTTTTCAGGCTGCGGGACGCACGACCGAACCAGGCGCGATATTCTGATTCATCCGGAAGAGGTTCGCCGGATCGTATTTCGCCTTGATCTGCGCAAGCCGCTCGAGCTTCGCACCATACGCAGCCTTCAAGCCATCGATGCCCTCATCGCCCCCGAGGTAGTTTACGTACGCCCCGGGCGCCGCGTAAGGTTGCAGCGCGCTGAAGAGTTCTCGTGTCCACGCGATGTTGCGCTCTGCATCCTTCGGACTGGACCACGCTGAAGTCACCACGATATTGAACGGCCAGGTGCGATGCCCGAACGCGGTGGCGGATTCAGGCACGCGGCTCCATGCGCTGTTGGCGTAGTTCTCCAGAACAACGACCGTCCGCGGTGAAGGAACACGCGTGAAAAACTCGACGACGACATCGATCGCCGCGTCGCTCAGCGTTTTCAGATAGCTCGATTTCCAATAACTGTGCAGGCCCGGCGGCCAGAGAAAGTCCGCCATGCGCTGTGCTTCGTTGTACGGCGTCGGCGCAAACTTGTCGACGAGCGGGGGACCGTATTCGCGTAATGCCTGCAAAGCTTTTTCGCCCGCTTCGATCGGGCCCGCATAAACGCCGCCCAGGCCTGCGACTGCCGCGCCGCGCAGCGGCGGCGGCAGAGAGGCATCGTCGGGCATGTGGAAGAGCAGCGCGCCGAGGGTGGATTCTTCCGACGCCTCGGCTTCGAGCTCGCGCCACCGGCGGATTGCCTGCGGCGCCGCAGCAGCGGGATGAAGCACGATGCCCGCCAGCACGGTGCCTGCGGGGTGCGTCTTGAATTCGAACGACGTTACGACTCCGAAGTTGCCGCCCCCGCCGCGTATCGCCCAGAAGAGATCCTGGTTCTCGTGCGCTGTGGCGGTGACGCGACGACCGTCGGCCTGCACCACTTCGGCAGAAAGCAGGTTATCGAGCGCGAGACCGTGTTTGCGCACGAGCCAGCCCAGGCCGCCGCCCAGCGTCAGGCCTGACACGCCGGTGATCGAAACGAAGCCGCCGGTCGCGGCGAGCCCGTGGGGCTGCAGCGCGTCATTCACCTCGCCCCAATTGCATCCGCCTTCGACGCGGACCGTGCGCGCCCGGGCGTCCACAGTGATGCCTTTCATGGGAGAGAGATCGATCACGACGCCGTCGTCGCATACGGCGAATCCGGCAACGTTGTGACCGGTGCTTCGCACCGCGAGCGGCAATTTCTGATCACGCGCGAACAGAACCGCGCGCGTTACATCATCGGGGCAGGAACAACGGGCGATCAGGGCAGGGCGCCGATCAATCGCGGCGTTGAAGACTGCGCGGGCATGGTCGTAACGCGGATCAGCAGGCTGTATCAGCTCGCCTCGGAATCGGGACAGGAGCTGCTGGATGGCGGAAGCACGGATCATTGCGTCCTCCTTTCGTTCTTGACGTGCGCATAGACGAAGTACCATAGCGCAGCATTATTCCGCACTTCAAGTTATATGAAATAGATAAATTGCCCGGTAATTTTTGAACCTGACGACATCGCAAGCTCAGTCGACCTGGCGGCCCACGTCACCCGCGAATGAGCTATACGAGCACCGCGATGAAAGCGAGAACGGTGAAAAGCCCGACGGTGAAATAGATGACGTTCTTGCTGCGCCGGCCGGTCTTGATCTGCCACAGGCCATAGGCGAGCGCCGTGGCGCCGAAGGTAAATACAACGCTGAGGATCCCGAGAACGAATAGCGCCTGGCCCGCTGATCCCAAGAAGCGCGCTCCATCCACATCGACGCCGGGCCGCAGCAGTGTCGGCGCGGTGTAGTAGAGGGCTGCGCCGATCATGCTGGTGATGATGAGGCCGCACACAA
>DATFGD010000194.1:0-24234 GCA_035249725.1 Burkholderiales bacterium | reverse complement strand
AATTTTCATGCTTATCTCTCCTCTTGAGATTGATTGACCAACGAAACAGTTGTTAGCACTCGACTTCGGGGAGTGCCAATAATAGTGAGGAGAGACAGAAAAATCAACGGCCGCATGGCCGAAGATTACGAGACGAACGTTAGCGTGCGCTCACTTCGATTCGTTCTAGCGCTATAAAGAGGGCGCATACGCCTCGCCCGGAACGCGGTTCGGAGGCGGCGTGCCGCGGACGAGGAGCGGACGGTTAGGGCAACCGACCGCGCGCTCAGTTGGTTAGCGCTGTACCCTGAGCAACGCCTGCTGGTACACCGAAGCGATAGACCGTCTTGCCTTTGCCGCTACGGGCTGGCGGTATCGGCCGCAGCGGGCAGGGCGGCGCGCGGCGCCCATCGGGTGTGAGCGTCGCATCGTCGGCGTACTCCGCCCAGATGCCGCCGCTCACCGGACGGAATATCCACATGAGATAACCGCGGTCTGCGGCGAGCTGGACCAGATCGTCGGCGTCCGGCGCATCGGCGACGACCACCTGCTGACCGTTGATGCCATACGGGAACGAACCGAACGCCTGCAGACACTCGAATGCTTCCGTTGAAGGCGCGCCGGGCCGCAGGCAACCCGGGCGTTCCGCGCGCGCAACGTCCCACGCGCCCAGTTCCCACGCCGCTTCCATCGCCGCGCGATCGACGGCGACGAGATTTTCCCAGCGCTCATTGAGCTGCAGTGCAGAGCTCGGAATCGGCGTGTACGAAACCGCTTCCGCCTCTTCCACTTCGGCCAGCTTCTCCTTGATGAAGCCATGCCAGTGCAAAGTCAGGATGACCGGCGTATCGGGACACGGCACTGCGGCGAGCGTGATGCCGACGAGCGGCAAACCGGTGGCAGTCATCTGATCTTCGATGCGCTCAAGTATCTGCATGGACGAGTGCTCTCCTTCGTGGTGTTAAACTCGTACGCGAGACGGTGCTGGTGTAGCAAATTCGATGCCACACATATTTTTCAAGAACGTAGGAAGAAAGCGGACGGTTGACGCGGGAAAAATCGACGTCAAAAAACGACAAATGCATGGCGCGCGGAATGCGCGACCTGGACTTCGCAATCCAACTGCCACAGACGCAGTGTGAGAAGGCCGACGCTCCTTTAAACCATTATTTTGTTTGGCCTGCACATTTTTTAATGGTTTCTTCCGGGAAATGCAAACTAGCACTCGCAACCAACTGCTGCTAGATCGCAGCCGCGGCGCGGTGTGGCATCCGTGCACGCAGATGAAGCACCACGAGACATTGCCGCTCGTGCCGATCATGCGCGGCGAAGGGTGCTGGCTCTACGACTTCGATGGCAAGCGTTACCTCGACGCGATCAGCTCGTGGTGGGTAAATCTCTTCGGCCACGGCAATGCGCGCTTGAACGCCGCGTTGACCGAGCAACTCGCCACGCTCGAACACGTGATGCTCGCCGGGTTCACGCATGAGCCGGTCGTGTTGCTTTCGGAGCGGCTGTCCCGCCTCACCGGCGGCGCGCTCGGTCATTGCTTCTATGGCAGCGACGGTGCGTCGGCGACCGAGATCGCGCTCAAGATGAGCTTTCACTACTGGCGCAATTGCGGGAAGCCGGGCAAGACGCGGTTCGTGAGCCTCGCGGGCAGCTATCACGGCGAGACGCTGGGCGCGCTTGCGGTGACCGACGTCGCGCTCTTCAGGGATACGTATGCGCCGCTGCTGCGGCAGAGCGTGCAGGTGCCGAGCCCCGACTGGCGCCGCGCGGAAGCGGGCGAGTCGCCGCGCGAGTACGCCGCGCGCTGCGCAGACATGCTGGAGCGTCACCTCGAAGCGCATCACGCCGAAACCGCGGCTCTGATCGTGGAGCCGCTCGTGCAGGGGGCGTGCGGCATGGCGATGTACGACGCCGAGTACCTGCGGCGCGCGCGCGCGTTGTGCGACCGCTACGACGTGCATCTGATCGCGGATGAAATCATGACGGGGTTCGGGCGAACCGGAACGTTTTTCGCCTATGAGCAGGCGGGCATTACACCGGACCTGCTCTGCCTGTCGAAAGGCATCACGGGCGGGTATCTGCCGCTGTCCGTGGTGCTCACGCGCGATGCGATCTACGACGCGTTCTACGACGATGCCTTAACGCGTGGTTTCCTGCACTCGCACTCCTATACCGGCAACGCACTCGCCTGCCGTGCGGCGCTCGCAACGCTCGACATTTTCGAGCACGACAACGTCATTGCCGCAAACCGTAATAGAGCCGCAGCGCTCACTGCGGCTGCGCACGAGATCGCGCAGCATCCGAAAACCCGCGATTTCCGCAACACCGGCATGATCTGGGCGTTCGAGGTGGAAACGAAGGATCCGGATTTAGCACGCCGGTTTTTCGCGCAGGCGCTGCAGCGCGAACTGCTGCTGCGTCCGATCGGCCACACTGTCTACTTCATGCCGCCCTACGTGATCAACGACGAAGAGATCGGGCTCCTCACGCGTCGCACGCTCGAAATCCTCGAACAGGCATGACGTTCGAGCGTACACTTTTAGCCTGGAAAATATTGACCGCGCGAACGACCATGCGGCTAACCGCTCTCCTTCTTGTATTGGCGGTCATCTGGCACGCGCCGCATGCGCTCGCACAGCCGGCGGGATTGCCGGAAACCGTCAAGCAGGCGCTGGCCCGGACGAAGCTGCCGGAGGCGAGCGTGGCGGTGTACGTGCACGAAATCGGGGCGCCACGGCCGGCCGTAGCTTTTGGAGCGGAGCGCATGATGAATCCCGCTTCGACCATGAAGCTCGTCACGACTTATGCCGCGCTCGAGCTGCTCGGTCCGGCGTACGTCTGGCATACCGAAGCCTATGGCAGCGCACCGCTCGTAAACGGCGTATTGAATGGCGATCTCATCCTCAAGGGACACGGTGATCCCAAGCTCACCATCGAGAATTTCTGGTTGCTGCTGCGTAACCTGCGCGGGCGCGGCGTGCGCGACATTCGCGGCGATCTCGTACTCGATCGCACTTTCTTCTCGCGCGAGGCGCACGATTCGGCGCGGTTCGATGACCAGCCTACGCGTCCCTATAACACCGCGCCGGACGCGCTGCTCGTCAACTTCAAGGCGGTGACCGCGCATTTCATACCGGATGCCGAGGGGCGTACCGTCCGTATCGTGGTGGACCCGTTTCTGCCGCAGCTCAAGGTGGCGAACGACGTCAAGCTCACCACCGGCTCGTGCGGCTACTGGCTCTCGCAGATCAAGATCGACGTCCAGGGCAGCGGAGAATCCGCCCGACTGGCATTCAGCGGCAACTATGCATTCGACTGCGGCGAGCAGGCGCGCAGTTTCAGCGTGCTGGGACACCGTGAATACGTCGCCGGACTCTTCAGCGCGTTGTGGCAGGAAATGGGCGGCACGCTATCGGGCGCAGCGCGAGACGGGGAAGTGCCAGCGGCGGCGCGGCTCCTCGCGAGCGCCCGCTCGCATACGCTTGCGGAAATCGTTCGCGACATCAACAAGTACAGCAACAACGTGATGGCGCGACAGCTTTTCCTGACGCTCGGGGCGGTCGGGGAGGGCGCGCCCGGCAGCAACGAAAAATCGAGCCGCACCATCAGACAGTGGCTCGCTGCAAAGGGACTCTCGTTTCCCGAGCTGGTGCTGGAAAACGGCGCCGGCCTTTCGCGCATCGAGCGCATCACGGCCAAAAACCTGGGGCAACTGCTGCTGACCGCTTATTCGAGCCCCGTCATGCCGGAGTTGATCGCCTCGCTCCCGCTGACCGCGGTGGACGGCACGATGCGCAAGCGCCTTTCGGGCGCGCTTGTTGCCGGACACGCCCACATCAAGACCGGGTCGCTCTCCAACGTGCGTTCGATTGCGGGCTACGTGCTGGACCGGCACGGCCGGCGCGCGGTGGTGGTGTTCATCGCCAACCACGCGAACGCGGCGAACGCCCAGCCGGTGCAGGATGCCCTATTGCAGTGGGTCTACGAGCGGTAGTTGGCTGGGGCTCTAGATGCTTGTCTTAGCGTTCGTGCTGAGTTTAATCGAAGCATGAAAGGCACTTTCACGCTTCGACTCCGCGCTCACGCTCCGCTCAGCGCGAACGGTTTTCACAGACCGTGCGGCGTCACTAGCCGAGCCCAAGGTCGCGCCAGAGCGCATCGACGCGCTTCTTCACGTCCTCACTCATCGCAATCGGTGTGCCCCAGGTGCGGCCGGTCTCCGCCGGCCATTTGTTCGTCGCATCGATCCCCATCTTCGAACCGAGCCCGGCCACGGGGCTCGCAAAGTCGAGATAATCGATCGGCGTCGCATCGGCGATCAGGGAGTCGCGCCGGGGATCGACGCGTGTGGTGAGCGCCCAGATCACTTCCTTCCAGTCGCGGACATTCACGTCGTCATCGGTCACGATGATGAATTTCGTGTACATGAACTGCCGCAGGAAGCTCCAGATGCCGAACATCACGCGCTTGGCGTGGCCCGGGTACTGCTTTTTGATGCTGACGCACGCGAGGCGATAGGAGCAGCCTTCCGGCGGCAGATAAAAGTCCACGATTTCCGGAAACTGCTTGACCAGCAGCGGGACGAACACTTCGTTGAGCGCCTCGCCGAGGATCGCCGGTTCGTCCGGCGGCTTCCCGGTGTACGTGCTGTGGTAGATCGGATTGCGGCGCATGGTGATGCGCTCGATGGTGAACACCGGGAACCAGTCGGCTTCGTTGTAATAGCCGGTGTGGTCCCCAAACGGTCCTTCGAGCGCAGTCTCGTAATTCGCTGTGGTCTCTTCGCGAAACCGCGCTGCGCCGCCCGTCTCGCCCGGCTGGATATGACCTTCCAGCACGATCTCTGCGGTAGCGGGCACCTGCAGATCGTGGCTCAGGCACTTCACCACTTCGGTGCGCGCACCGCGCAACAAGCCCGCGAACTGATATTCGCTCAGCGTATCGGGCACGGGTGTCACGGCGCCGAGCATCGTCGCCGGGTCGGCCCCCAACGCGACTGCGACCGGGAAAGGGGTGCGCGGATGGGCCAGCCGATGATCGCGGAAGTCGAGCGCGCCGCCGCGGTGGGCGAGCCAGCGCATGATCAGTTTGTTCGGGCCGATGACCTGCTGACGATAGATGCCGAGATTCTGCCGCGAGCGATTGGGATTGCGCGTGACGACCAGGCCCCACGTGATGAGCGGTCCCGCGTCGCCCGGCCAGCACGTCTGAATCGGAAGCCGGGCGAGATCCACGTCGGCCCCTTCCCAGACGAGTTCCTGACAGGCCGCACTCGTCACTTCCCGCGGCGTCATGCTGAGGACCTGCTTCAGCAGCGGAAGCTTGTCCCACGCATCCTTCCAGCCCTTGGGCGGCTCGGGCTCCTTCAGATAAGCCAGAAGCTGGCCGAGATCGCGCAACGCGGCGACCGATGCCTGCCCCATCCCCGAGGCGACGCGCTCCGGTGTGCCGAACAGATTGGCGAGCACGGGAATCGAGTGGCCGCGCGGTTTTTCGAACAGCAAGGCGGGTCCGCGCGCCCGCAACACGCGGTCGCAGATTTCGGTCATCTCGAGCCGCGGGTCCACCTCGATCGCGATGCGCTTCAATTCACCGCGCGCTTCGAGTTGCGCCATGAATTCGCGCAGGTCCCTGTACTTCATTCGCACGAGGCTCAGAAAAGTCGCAGGCGGAAGAAAACGTCGATCGCGATACCCGCAAAGACCGCCGCGCCGACCCAGTTGTTGTTGAGGAACGCCGCGAAGCACTGCTGCGGATCGCGATCCCGGATGAGCTGATACTGGTGCAGCACAAAGCCGCCCGCGAGCGCGAGTCCGACGTAATACAACACGCCGAGCCGCATCCACACGCCGACCGTGGCCATGATCCCGAGGAAGGCCGCGTGGCACACCATCACCGCTGCGACATCGTGCCGGCCGAGCAGGATCGCGGACGATTTGATCCCGATCCGCATATCGTCGTCGCGATCGACCATGGCGTATTCGGTATCGTAGGCGATGGCCCAAAACACGTTGGCGAGCAGCATCACCCACGCGACCGGCGCAATCGTGCCGTGATTCGCGGCGAACGCCATCGGAATCGATATCCCGAACGCGATGCCGAGATACGCCTGCGGCAGAGCGAAGAAGCGCTTGATGAAGGGGTACGTGACCGCGAGAAAGAGCGCCGCCAGCGATAGCAGGATGGTGAGCCGGTTCAGAAACAGCACCAGCAGAAACGCAAGGAGGAACAGCACCGCGGCGAGCACCAGCGCTTCCACCGGCGTAACGCGACCCGCGGCAAGCGGCCGTTCGCGGGTGCGCGCGACATGCGGATCGAAGTTGCGGTCGGCGTAGTCGTTGATGATGCAGCCGCCAGAGCGCGTCAGCACCGTTCCGAGCACGAAGATGATGACGATATCGGCACGCAGCGCGCCCGGTGCTGCGAGCCACAATCCCCACAGCACCGGCCAGAGCAACAGCAGGATGCCGATCGGCTTGTCGAGGCGCATCAGCTTTTCGTACGCGTCGAGCTTTTCCTTGAGCGTCATGACCGAAGGTTGTGTATGCCGGGGAGAAAGACTTCCGTCACCAGTATAGGCGATTTATGCAGCATGAATAGCGAGCGCCGGGCCCAGAGAAAAGCCGGGCGCGATCTAAGCGCGCTGCAGGCGCGGCGGTAGAGTTCGTGGTGCGGACTGAGCTTTCTTTGCCGCAACGGATAGCGCCGTATGCGCGGGTCGGCGAAGAGCGCGGCGCCGAGCGGCCGGTTGCCGAGTCCCGCAAGCCGCCGCCACGGGCCGCGCAGCGAGCGCGGATCGATCACACTGTGCGCGAAGACGACGGGCGTTCTTCGGCAATATAGATACACCTCGCGCACGAGCGCGTATCCCCGGCGCGGCGCCGCTTGCAGAAAGGCCTCATCGCGATCGATGCGCGCACGACCCTGGAAGACGACTTTTACGCGGAACGCATCACAGCGCGATTGGATGCGGGCGGTGAGCGAGCCGCGATCCACGAGCCAGGCACGGGTCTTTGCGGCCGAGTGCGCGGGCCGGCGCAGCCAGCGACGGTCGCGTGGGGAAATTTTCGACATCAAACCTTCAGGTACTCATGACGCTCGCCCAGCCAGCGTGCGAGATGAGCGCGCACGGCCGGAGCGTTTTCGCGCACGAGCGCGTCGGCGGCGTTACGCGCGGCCTCCAGGAGATCGATGTCTTTCGACAAGTCGGCAAAGCGCAGGAGCGGAACGCCGCTCTGGCGCGCGCCGAGCAGTTCCCCGGGACCCCGCAGGCGCAAGTCGTGCCGCGCGATCTCGAAGCCGTCCTGATTCTCGTAGATGATCTTGAGACGCTCCCGCGCGGTGGCGGTGAGCGGATTCTGGTAGAGCAGTATGCAGGTGCTGCTGGCGGCGCCGCGTCCTACCCGCCCGCGAAGCTGGTGCAACTGCGACAGCCCCATGCGTTCCGCGTGTTCGATCACCAGGAGCGTCGCGTTCGCCACATCGACGCCGACTTCGATGACGGTCGTCGCAACCAGGAGCTGGATTTCACCCGCTCCGAAAGCCTGCATTACCCGGCTCTTCTCTTCGGGCTTGAGCCTGCCGTGGACGAGCCCGACCTTGAGTTCGGGAAATGTCTGCTCGAGCGTCTCGTATGTTTCCAGCGCGGTCTTGAGCTGCAGCGTTTCTGAGTCCTCGATCAGGGGACAGACCCAGTAGGCCTGGCTGCCGGCCATGCAGGCATCGCGTATGCGGTGGATCACTTCATCGCGGCGCGCCTCGGAGACGAGCCGGGTTTGAACCGGGGTGCGCCCCGGGGGCAGCTCGTCGATCACGGAAACGTCGAGGTCGGCGTAGTAGCTCATCGCGAGCGTCCTCGGAATGGGCGTCGCACTCATCATGAGCTGATGCGGCTGCCCGCCGGACTCCGCGCGCGCGCCCTTCATGCGCAACGCGAGGCGCTGATGGACGCCGAAGCGATGCTGCTCGTCCACGATCGCGAGCCCCAGATTTTGAAAGCGCACCTCGTCCTGGAACAGCGCGTGCGTTCCGACCGCGATCTTCGCCCCGCCCGCGGCGACCCGGGCGAGCGCGTGATCCCGGTCCTTCTTACGCAAACTTCCCGTAAGCCACACCAGGTTCGATTCGGGATCCGGCAGCCAGGTGATGAACTTGCGGTAATGCTGTTCGGCGAGAATCTCGGTCGGCGCCATCACCGCGACCTGGTGTCCGTTCTCCATGCATTGCAGCGCAGCGAGCGCCGCCACGACCGTCTTGCCGCTGCCGACGTCACCCTGGAGCAGGCGCTGCATGGGATACGACTGCGCAAGATCGTGTTGAACCTGGGCGAGGGCCTTGCGTTGCGCGCGCGTCAACTGAAACGGCAAACGCTCGAGGAGCGCGCGCGTGAGCGTGCCCCGCGGTTTCAATGCAGGCGCGGCGGCCGCCCGGCGGCGGCGGTAATGCAGCCGCATCGAAAGCTGCTGTGCGAGCAGCTCGTCGAACTTGATGCGGCGCCACGCGGGATGGCGGCGTTCGACGAGGTTAGTTTGCGAAGCCGCCGGCGGTGGATTGTGCAGATAGCGAACCGCCTTCCGAAAATCAGGCAATTTGAGTGATGTCAGCACCGCTTCAGGGAGCGTCTCGCCCAAATCGCATTCGCCAAGTGCGCGCTCGATCAAACGTCGCAGCGTATCCTGAGTGAGGCCGGCCGTAGTCGGGTAGATCGGCGTCAGCGCTTTCGACACCGGCTCCTCGCCACGCACGACGCGATAGCGGGGATGGACCATCTCCGCGCCGAAGAATCCGTGACGGATCTCGCCGAATGCGCGCACGCGGGTGCCGGCCGCGAGCTGCTTCAACTGGCTCGGGTAGAAGTTGAAAAAACGCAGCGTGAGCAGGCCCGACCCGTCCTCAATGTGGCAAACGAGCTGCCGCCTGGGTCGATACTTGACGTCGCAGGTGAGCACTTTCCCTTCGACCAGCACAGCTTGCGTGCCCGGCGCAGTATTGATGGGATAGACGTGCGTCTCATCGTCATAACGCATCGGCAGGTGCAAAACGAGATCGAAAGCGCCCGTGATGCCGAGCTTCGCGAGCCGCGTCGTCGTCGCCGGCGTGAGCGTGCTCCAAAGGCCGCGAACCGCAGCGCTGACCGCTCGTCGTCCCGCAGTTGGAGCCGCCGGCGCGTCCACCGCGCGTGTGCGCGCCGACACTTTACCGCTCATTGGTTCCGTGCCCGCATCAGTCTTTGGTCCGATCGATGGGTTGCAGCACCATGATGGCATCGATCTCGACCTGTGCGCCGCGCGGCAGGCTTGCGACGCCTACGGCGGCCCGTGCCGGGTAGGGCGGCGTGAAGTATGTCGCCATGATTTCGTTGACGCGACCGAAGTGTGCGAGGTCCGTGAGATACACGGTGAGCTTCACGATGTCTTCGAGCCCGCCTCCCGTTGCCAGAGCGACGGCCTTCAGGTTGTCGAACACGCGGCGGATCTGCGCATCGGTGCCGGAGACGAGCTCCATCGTCGCCGGATCGAGCCCGATCTGCCCGGAAAGAAAAACGGTGCTGCCGCAGCGTATCGCCTGCGAATACGTGCCGATCGCTTTCGGCGCCGTATCCGTATTTATCACACGTTTGTGCATGGCTCTCTCCTGCGTAACCTTCGCTGGTAACGATGTTGTGCGCTATGATGAAGCGCCCGCTACAGGAATTCAATCGGCCGCCCCGTGAAGAGCGCAGCGATCGTCAATCTCGAGAAATTGTTAGGCGGCGCCCGCGACAACGCGCTGCTGCGCTACAGTCTCGGCAACGAATATCTCAAGAGCGGTATGGCGCAGGCGGCCGCCGTGCATCTGCGCGAAGCGGTGCGGCGCGATCCGGGGTACTCGGCTGCCTGGAAGCTGCTCGGCCGCGCGCTTGCCGAAAATGCCGAGCCGCGTGAGGCGCTCGCCGCGTATCACGAAGGCATACGCGTCGCTGAGGCGAAGGGCGACAAGCAAGCGGCCAGGGAGATGGCGGTCTTCGCCCGACGCATCGAACGCAGTCTCGCCGAAAAAGGGGAATAGGCAGGCATCGGACGTCCGCTCTAGCCCGACAGTTTGAGCACGTACTTCGCCAGGATGTTGCGCTGAATTTCGCTCGAACCGCCGTAGATCGTCGCCGGGCGCGCGTAATAGAACGGGCTCAGAAAATCGGTCTCGACGCCGGCCACGTCGTGGACACCGCAAATGGCGCCTTCTTCCGCGCCGGTTTCGACGAGCAGCTCGGTCAGTTGCTGCCACGTCTCCATCGCCCAGATTTTGAGCGCGGAGACCTCGTGACCCAATTCCTCGCCGCGCTTCACCTGCTCGACGTAGCGGCCGTAGAGCGCCGCCAAGTCTTCGAGATCGAGTTTGAGCGCCGTGAAGCGATCGACGAAGCCCGGGTCGCGAAATAGACCTTTGGCGCGCGCAATCATTTCGAGTCGGTTGAGCGCGTATTGCGGCCGGCGCGGGCTGCCGATATTGAGCCGCTCATGGGAAAGCAGCGCCTTCGCCACCGTCCATCCGCGGTTAAGCTCCCCTACCAAGGTCTCGCGCGGGATGCGGACATTGTCGAAATAGACCTCACAGAATTCCTCGTGCCCGGCGAGGTTGCGGATCGGACGGATCGTGATGCCGGCCGTCTTGAGATCGATCAGAAAGAAGCTGATACCTTCCTGCTTCTTCGCTTGCCGGTCGGTGCGGGCGAGGAGATAGATGTGCGTCGCGTCGTGCGCGAGCGTGGTCCAGATCTTCTGGCCGTTGACCACATAATGCTCAGCGTCGGGTACCGCGGTCGTCTGCAGGTTCGCGAGATCCGATCCGGCGTTGGGCTCGGAATAGCCCTGGCACCAGATAATTTCGCCAGAGAGCGTGCGTGGTAGATAGTAGTCCTGCTGCGCGGGCGTGCCGAAGGCCATGATGATGGGCCCGACCTGCGTGATGCCCTGGTCCGGCGCGCGCGCCACGCCGCAGCGCTCCAGCTCGCCGAGGTAGACCACCATCTTGCCCGCGTCCAAGCCCATGCCGCCCTGTTCGCGCGGCCAGTTGGGCGCAATCCAGCCCTTCTCATACAGCGTCCGCCACCAATCCTTGATCTCCGCCCAGCGCACGCGACGCAGGACGTAGCGCAGATCCTGAGGATAGTTTTCTTCCAGGAACGCGCGCACCTCCCGCCGAAAAGCATCGTCGCTCACCGCGTTGTAATCGCGCACATTCGTTCCCATCACGTGCTTTCCTCGATCGCCAGGCGTGCGTATCGGCGCCGGTGCCAGCTTGCGCCGCCCAGCCACGCGGTGAGCACCATCGCGCGCTTCAAATAGAGGCCGGCGTCGTACTCGTCGGTGAAACCGATGGCGCCGTGTAATTGAATCGCCGCGCGGGTGATCTTCGATGCGGCATCCGAACAGCGGGCTTTGACGCGGCTTGCCAGAGCGGATCGCGTGCGTGCATCCGGTTCTTTGTCGAGTGACGCGATCGCTTCGTCGAGCACTGCGGAGGCGAGCTGCTGCTGCACGTAGAGGTCCGCCGCCCGATGCTGCAACGCCTGAAAGCTGCCGATCGGTTTGCCGAACTGCACGCGTGTTCGGAGGTAGTCGAGCGTCATCTCGAACGCGCAGCTCATGACGCCATAAAGCTCGGCGCTCGCAATGACCGTCGCTCGATCGAGCGCGCGTGCCAGCACATCGTGCGCTAGCGCTTCGGATGCGACGACACGGGCCCGCGGCACGCACGCATCCTCGAGACCAATAGCACCGAAATGGCGGCCATCGGCCAGTGTTTCGAGCTTGAGGGTGACGCCCGGTGTGTCGCGTTCGATCCAGAATAGGGCGATACGATCCTTGTCGGTGCGCGCGGAAACGATATAGCCGTCCGCACCCGCTGCCCCGGCGATGAATCGCTTGGCTCCGCTCAGCCGGTAGCCGCCCTCGAAAGGAATCGCGCGTGTCGCCGTTTTCGCCGGTTCGCTGTCCCCCGCGCTTTCCTGCCAGGCCAGTACGGCGATGGTTTGTCCTGTCGCGGTTCGCTGCAGCAGCTCTGCTTTGAGGGTTGCACTGTCGCCGGCGGCGATCGTCGTCACCGCCAATACCGCAGCCGCGGTGTAGGGCTCGGGCGCGAGCGCTCGGCCCAACCCTTCCGCAACAATTGCCGCTTCGGCGAGACCTAAATCGAGTCCGCCGTATTCCTCCGGCACGAGGATACCGAGCCAGCCGAGCGCTGCCATCTGGCTCCAGACCTCACGATCGTATTCCGTTGGGTTGCCGCGCAGACGCCGCACACGCGCGATATCGGTCCCGCGCGTAATGAAATCCGCCACGCTTGCACGCAGGAGGCTGCGGTGTTCGTCGGGCTTCGCTGAAGAGTCGTGTGGCACGTGTTATTTAGATCGGCCGTGAAATATCGAACCACCGAACTTCGAAGGCAGTGCAGCCGGATTATAAACATTACCGGCTGCCCGACTCGGGGCTCGCACGATCAAAGCAACGCGGATAGCGTCACGCCGATCGTAACTCCCGTAAATACGAATGCGAGTAGCGCCAGGAACCCATCATGCGCTACTAAAGAAAGGCCGAACGCCGTAAGGGCCGCGCCAGCACCGTTGGCCGTAAACGGCACGACTTCCATTGTGGGCATGGCGACGGCAATGACCAGGCAGACCAGTGCGATAGCCGAGCTTCCGGCCCGGTGTGTAAGAACCGTGAGACGCGGCCGCAATATTCGATCGATGAAGCGCGCGGGCCGTTGCAGCCACTTGAGTGCCTTGCACAGACCGGGTTTCGGCACCGTTCGCTTGAGGACCCATTGCGGCAACCAAAAGTATTCCCGCTGCAACAGCATCTGTCCCGCGATCAGCAACACGAAAATGCCAACGGTGGTCGGAATTCCGGGAATATCGCCTATGATTGGCGAAACTGCGATGATGCCTGCAAGCAGCAACAACGGCCCGAACGATCGTCGGCCTACCATCTGCAGGATCGCGGACAGCGGCACGCGGTCGCTGCCGCTCACCGCGTCATCGATACGATCGAGAAGCTGCTCCAGATTTGTAATTCTCCGAGTCATCGAGCCGGACAATTGGCCGTCATACCAGGCGCAAGTTCACACCGGATGGGTAGTACGACAACGTCCTAGCCGGAAAGTGCTTACCGCGAGAAGTGCTGCAACGAAGGTGTGCACCGGGCGTCAGTTGAGGTTGGACGACGCGGGCTTATCAGCCGTCTTCTCACCATGCGTCGTGATTTGCCACGTCACTGAAGCGACGGTCGCTCCGCTCGCGCGGCGCTGAGTTTGCTGATTGCGCAGCTTGACGCCCGCGAAAATTCTTCAAGTCGTACACGACGAGTCGGCCCTGTTTCGGTCGGAGGTAGACTCTTGGTGGATAGACTGTCCTATGGATACCAAATGCTTCACCGAGCAGCGTCTGGAGCGGTTGGTGTCCGCTGACCTCACCTGGAGCAATGCCGGGGGCGCGCAGCGCAAAGAGGGTTGAGAACGCATCGCGAAAATCAGCTATCGTCATCTTCGCCGCATTATCGGGAACCGGGATATGCCTGACGATCCTCGATCCGTGGTCGCCGTGCACGATGATAACGGCATTGTTCCACACATCCGCGTCCTTCATCGCATTGAACAAGCGATCCAGAAGGTGTTGCGTGCAGCTCATCTGCAAGAAGTAATAGCGATATCGTTTTGCCCGTTCGGCGTCGGGCACCGCTGGAAGACTGCCCAACCAATCGTCGATATTCTCGCGCGGCTCGCAGGTCGGAGTGAAAAGAAACGGCTGGTGCGGAAGGAGCAGATGGGCGAGAAAGGCGGTCCCCGGCCGGGCGGCTCGCAGATCCGCCTGCAGTTGGTCGAATACCGGTAGTGCCGATATAGGTGCGACGCGGGACTCGCCCCCGCGCCAGGCCACGATAGGGACCGGCCCGAATGTCTGTTCGTAAGCCGCCCTAAATCTGCGAAAGTAGTACGACCCGGATAGAAAACTGTCAGCGATGAAGCGTGCGCGCATAAAAGCGCTGAGCTTGATGTTACGGAGCGCGCCGATTTTGTGGCCGCTATAGGTGGTGCACGACGAATACGTGATATCCGGTAACCGGCAGAGGTCCAGATAGTCCGACTGGTACACCTTGAGCCGGTATCCCATTGCGACCAGGCGGCTCAAATACGCACTCTCCTTCAGCACGTACGGTTCGCCCGTGCCTTCGAGGAGATGGGCTTTCTGAGTATCATCCGAGCTGAAATTGAGAACGCGGGGAACCGAGAGCTCGGTATCGAAATACTCGGAATACGCGTCGGCGTAGAGGCGAAATCCACGCTGAAGATAGAACGCCCTAAGGTTTTCAGCAGCAGTGGCGGCCCCATCGATCTCGAGTGGAATGCCGTCGACCCCAATGTGCTCGTCAAGGATCACATGCAAGAGCACCGGGAGTTCGACGCGCCTCTCCGGGACTTGGGCGGCTGATTCCGCTCCCTTTCCATTCTGCTGTATGGCACGCGAATCCGTCACTGGTATCACCAGGGTGCTCACGAGCAGCACCGCCGAGCTGACGGCAACGATGCTTGCGACATGATTGCGAAGCAGGAAGGCGAACGCCATGCACAAGACCGGCACGATAACAAGCAATGGTTTGAAGGCCTTCAGGCCGAATAAGAGATCGATGCAGAATGCAACGGCTGCCCCAAGAATGAGTGCTGCGACTGGTCGGCCGACAAGGAACGCGGTGAGTGCCAGCAAAACACCGGCAATCGCGGCCGCGAGCGCCAAAATACCGGCCTCGGCGCTAAATACAGGATAGTCGTTGGCGGATAAGAATGTCGTCAGCGTAGCGAGGAGCAGCAGCATTAGTGCAGGACAATATGCGACGCTCCGCTCGGATATCGGCTGCTCCATGGCTACATTCGGCTAGTGGCGCTCGAACCAGAAGAGCGTTCGGCCTGTTGCAGAAACTTGCGCCATCTTCTTGATGCGCGCACGGGCGCTGAGCGCGCGCTTGAAGTCGTCCTCGGAGTAATCCGGAAATATGTCTTCCCGTAGCCGAAGAAGTTGCTGGACCATCGTATCGCTCTTCGGAATGAACTCGATTACCCCCGCCTTTGCCAGCCCAACCAGCCAGTCGACAACGTAATGCAGCGGAATATTCTTTGCGATCGCCAAATGGTGAACGAGCGCAAGCGCGAGGACTGCATCGGCGGGGCCGCGCTCGCTTAATCCCTTGCGTTCATGTTGAGCCCACCCTTGGTTGGGCGACGGATTGGTTATATCGAGGTGCAATGGCAGCAGGTTCAACCGCTTGGTCTTCGCCCGCATATAAGCCGCGTCCACAGCGCCGATGTCGAAATCAAAGCCGATGGCCAGCCTGGCGCCTGCGTCAAGCGCAATTCTCGAATATTCGCCCGTATTACATCCGAGGTCCCATAGCATCGCAGGCCGTGTTTCAGATGCGAACTCCCTGACAAATTCGGCCTTTTTGCGGGCTTCGTCGTCCTGGTATGAATTTGCATCCGCGTAATGACGCCATACCGTTGCTTCGTGCTTGGGAATTTCCAGGCCGCTTACCCACTTTCTCATTCCAGCCAACATGGCGCGGAACGATTTGCGAGGCAAATGGACCATTTTCACGGCCTCGCCCGCTTGATGCTTTACGCTCAATTTTTCAAGTGCAGCTTGCAGGACCACGTGCTTGGAGACATTCCAAGAAAGCTTCCTCCGGAAGGGCAAGACGCTCGCAAGGTGCTGCAGTGGAATACCTTCGAGGCTACCTCGATACCAAGCATTATGGGGTATGCCCAACAACGCCCGGAGCAGAAGCGGATTCAGGAACTGATCGCAGAACTGGCGGTGACCCATCCATATGTCACCTTCCCTATAGGGACGGAATGACAGCGTATCGATAAAGACCGGCGCCGGGCCGCGGAATTGGACGTTGTACGCCGACGCGTCCGATAGCGTGACATCCCGATCAACGCAATGCAGATGCACGTCAAGGTGTAGCAAAGCGGCATCCTTCAGAGCATGGAAGCCCCACTCATAGGGATACGATATAAATGGCAGCCGCGGGTGCTCGACGACATACGAGGACGCCCCCGCGATACTCGCAACATCGGCATTGTCGACGCGCCACTCGGGAATGACCCAGCCGAGACTGGTCAGCTCGTCTAAAACACCGGTCCGCCGCACGTGATCGTGGTCCTCGGCGGCAGACGGCATAATGGTGCGAAATATCCGCCCGCCCGCCAGGAACACGCTACCGCTGGGATCACGGAAGGACCCCGCATCCGTATCAGGCGCGTGCACTTATTTGCGTTCGTTCTGAACGGTCGGGGCAGGAGGCTGGGTGAACTGGTCCACCGGCTCTTCTTTTCCGAACAGCCTCTTCGTAAAACTTTTCACTCGCGTCCAATACATGCGAAGCACCACCACAACGCCCGCAATCCCCGCGAGAAGGCCTTGCAGAATAACGCTGCCCGTGGCCGGATCCAGATAAGCGTATGCGGGAATACTCCATATGATTGCAGCGCACCCGATGGCGATACGTGGGAAAAATCTGTGGGCATCGCAGAAGTTCATCCAATACATGGTTATCATCTCCTGTTCGTGCAGAAAGCTACGCTGCTGCTTGTCGTCGCGACCGTGGCACAATAAAGTGAAACGCTTTAGCAGACAGCCCGCACCGCGATAGTCCGTTTAGCACTTGTCGTGGCCCTTGGCCGACGTGCCGCAGTCCCTACGCCATATCCGCCCAAGCGTGGAGCCAGACCGAGCAGGTCAACAAGCGCAACAATAGGGTTGTTTTTCTTAGGGACTGACGACGAAAAGCAAGAAGGTTTGCAGTCTGCAGCACCGGCGCCGCAAGGCACCGGGAATAGAAGACGCCAAAGCGGTTACGTATAAAGCGAATGGAGTTGCCACGCGGACACCTTGCGATTCGGGCCGCCTGTTTGGGTCACCCGCGCCGATTTCGGTGTCTGCGTTTGTTTTTCTTTGCTGGATCGAGCTGCTAGAAGTTTTGGTGGAGTGGAGGAGGATCGAACTCCCGACCTTCGCATTGCGAACGCGACGCTCTCCCAGCTGAGCTACCACCCCACGGAGAGGCGGCCATTCTACCGTCTCCGCCTCATCGCGACAAATCCGGGCATCGCTGTGCCGGGCGCGTTAAACCCTATAATGCGCCTATCCCTTGGAGGCCTGCGCCATGGACATCAAGCCGCCCTTCGGCTACCGGGAAATCGTGCCACTGACCAAATCGCATCGCGTGCTGACGCAGCAGGGCCGCACGCTCCCTCCGACGTTTCGCAACGTATCGGCGTTACCGCTGTCGTTTACTGAATTCGCACCCGCGGCGTGCGACTATCCGATCGCGTTCATTTCCGCGGACGGCGGCAAAAGCTTCGTCGCGATGGCGGTGCTCGGGATCGAGAACCAGCAGAATCTCTTTGTCGGTCCCGAATCGGCGTGGGACGGCGCGGTGTACCTTCCGGCTTACGTCCGCCGCTTTCCCTTCTGCATGAGTCGCGTTTCGGTGAACGGCGCGGAACAGCCGGAGCGTATCGTTTGCGTGGAAAAACGCGCAATCGATGACCGCGGCGAAGCGCTTTTCGACGCGAGCGGGGAGCCCACGCCTGCGTGGGCGGAGCGCAGGAAGTTTCTCTTCGAGTATGAGGGCGATCTCGCGCGCACCGAGGAGATGTCGCGCGCGCTTGCCGCGCTCGGGCTGTTCGAAGCGTTTACGATGCAGGCGGTCCCGAAACACGGCACCCCGCTCGCGCTGACGGGACTGCACCGCGTGTCGGAACAGAAGCTCCACGATCTGCCTGCCGAAAAGCTGAAGGAACTCGCACAGACCGGGCGGCTCGCGCGCGTCTACGCGCATCTCATCTCACTGCACAACTTCGCCCGCCTGCTGGAGCGTCGTGCGACGCGCGTGGCCGCCAGGGATCAAGCCCCTGCGTCAAGCTGATCTCACGACGAGTGGGGTCGCGGTGCGCGGTAGGCCCAGGCAAGCATCGCAACGCCCGCGATGATCATGGGCAATGACAGCCACTGGCCCATCGACAAGCCGAACGCCAGCAGCCCGAGGTAGCGATCCGGCTCGCGCGTGAATTCCACGCCGAAGCGGAAGACGCCGTATCCGATCAGGAATAGGGCCGAAACGGCGCCGCGTGGCCGCGGCCGCGCCGAGTACCACCACAGCAGCCCGAACAGCACCACGCCTTCCAGCGCAAATTCGTAGAGCTGGGACGGGTGTCGCGGAATGTTGTCGACATTGGGAAATACCATCGCCCAGGGCACCTCAGCGGGCCGTCCCCACAGTTCAGCATTGATGAAATTGCCGATCCGCCCTGCGCCCAGCGCGAGCGGCGCGAGCGGCGCGATGAAATCGGTAATCCGCAACCAGTCCTGACCTCGACTGCGCGCAAACCACCAGGTGGCCAGCGCCACACCCAGAAAGCCGCCGTGAAACGACATGCCGCCTTCCCATAGATAAAACACTCGCCACGGCTCATACAGGTAGTCGCCGAACTTGTAAAACAGCACGTAGCCGAGCCGCCCGCCGAGGATGGTGCCAAGAATGCCGTAGAAAAGCGCGTCGTCGAGGTCCTTTTTTGTCCATATGCCGCCGGGATTGCGGTCGATGCGATAACGGCCCGCGAGCCAGAACAGGCCGAATCCGATGAGATACATCAGGCCGTACCAGCGCACGGCCAGCGGGCCAAGCTGAATGGCTATCGGATCGAATTGCGGATGGACCAGCATGTTCGCCGGGCGGGATGCGCTAAAATGACGCCCCCATTATACAAACCCCGTTTCGGAGCCCGGCATGCCGCTCAACAAACGTTCCCGCATCGTGACCCAGGGTGTTCAGCGCTCGCCCAACCGCGCGATGCTGCGCGCGGTCGGATTCAAGGACACGGATTTCGAGAAGCCCATCATCGGAATCGCCAACGGCTACTCCACCATCACGCCGTGCAATGTCGGCCTCGACGGTCTCGCCAAGCGCGCGGAGAGCGCGGCACGCAAGGCCGGCGCGATGCCCCAGCTCTTTGGAACGATCACGATTTCCGACGGCATCTCGATGGGCACCGAAGGCATGAAGTTTTCGCTGGTCTCGCGTGAAGTGATTGCGGACTCGATCGAGACGGTCGCCCAGGGACAGAGCATGGACGGCGTGCTCGCGATCGGCGGCTGCGACAAGAACATGCCGGGTGCAATGATCGCGATCGGGCGGATGAACATCCCGTCGATTTTCGTCTATGGCGGCACGATCAAGCCCGGCCACTACAAGGACAAGGATCTCACCGTCGTGAGCGCGTTCGAAGCGGTCGGCGAATTCACAGCGGGGAAAATCTCCAAGGAGCACATGCTCGGTGTGGAGCGCCGCGCGTGCCCGGGCGCGGGCTCGTGCGGCGGCATGTACACTGCCAACACCATGTCGTCGGCGATCGAAGCGATGGGAATGAGCCTGCCCTACTCCTCAACCATGGCCGCCGAGGACCGCGAAAAAGCCGACAGCACCGCGGAATCGACCTATGCCCTCGTGAACGCCATCAAAAAAAATCTTCTGCCGCGGGACATCATCACCCGCAAGTCGATCGAGAACGCGATCTCCGTCGTGATGGCGGTAGGCGGCTCGACCAATGCGGTGCTGCATCTGCTCGCCATCGCGCATGCGTCGGATGTGCCGCTCACGATCGAGGACTTCGAAACCATCCGTGGCCGCGTGCCGGTGCTGTGCGACCTCAAGCCCTCCGGCCGCTACGTCGCCACCGACCTGCACAAGGTGGGCGGCATCCCGCAGGTCATGAAGATGTTGCTCGATCACGATCTCATCCACGAGGACTGCCTCACGATCACCGGCAAGCGCATCGGCCAGTTGTTGAAAAGCGTGCCCAAGCGCCCGCCCTGGAAGCAGGACGTGATCCGGCAGTGGGAAGACCCGATGTATCCGCATGGTCACCTCGCGATACTCAAAGGCAACCTTGCAACCGAAGGAGCCGTAGCCAAGATTACGGGCCTCAAGCAACCCCGTATCACCGGCCCCGCGCGCGTGTTCGATTCGGAAGAAGACGCGATGGCGGCGATCCTCGGCAAGAAAATCCGCTCGGGCGATGTGCTCGTCATTCGCTACGAAGGTCCCAAAGGCGGCCCCGGCATGCGCGAAATGCTGTCGCCCACATCCGCGCTCGTGGGTGAGGGGCACGCCGAAGACGTGGGCCTCATTACCGACGGGCGATTTTCGGGCGGCACCTACGGCATGGTGGTCGGGCACGTCGCGCCGGAAGCAGCGGTCGGCGGCACCATCGCGCTGGTGAAGGAGGGCGATTCGGTCACGATCGATGCCGACCGGCGGTTGTTGCAACTCAACGTGCCGGACGACGAACTGGCGCGCCGAAGAGCGGAGTGGCGCCCGCCCCCCGCGCGGTATACCCGCGGCATCCTCGCCAAATATGCCGCCCAGGTTTCGACGGCCAGCCGCGGCGCCGTGACGGATTAGTTTAAGCAGTCCACCGAGACCAAGGCGCCATGAGGCCGTTCGCACGCCGCGTCGTGGACGCACGCTGGTTCGAGCCGTGGATGATCGCGCTCATCCTGTTCAATGGCGTATTGATCGGTCTCGAGACATCGCACGAGATTACGCAAGCCTACGGCCGTTGGCTCGAACTGGGCAACGACCTGATCCTCGGCATCTTCGTTATCGAAGCGGCACTCAAAATCACCGCCGTCGCACCGAACTTCCGGCGTTACTTCGGCGACGGCTGGAACCTCTTCGATTTTTCCGTGATCGTGCTCTCGCTGCTGCCTGCCACCGGGCAATTCGCACTCGTCGCGCGGCTCATCCGCGTGCTGCGCGTATTGCGCCTGGTGTCCGCCATGCCGCAACTCCGCCTGATCGTCGCGACACTGGTGCGTTCCATACCGAGTATGGGGCACGTGCTCATGCTGCTCGGCATCGTGTTCTACATCTACGCCATCACCGGTTTTCACCTGTTCCACAACCATGACGCCGAGCACTGGGGCACCCTGGGGGCGGCGTTGCTCACGCTGTTTCAGATCGTGACGCTCGAAGGCTGGGTGGATGTCATGGAACAGGCGCTCGAATCGCGCCCGTGGTCGTGGGTGTACTTCGTGAGTTTCGTGTTGATCGGCACGTTCGTCGTGCTGAATCTGTTCATCGCGGTGGTCGTGAACAATCTTGAAGCAAGCAAGGCCGCGGAACTCGAGGCCTTGGCGCGGCCGGTCACGCATGACGAAGTGCTGGACGAGCTTGGCCGAACGCGGGATGCCCTGCGGGCCTTGCAGCGGAAACTCGCCGCCCTACCGGAGGTCGAACGGCCCGAGCCTGCTCAACAGAAATGACACTGTCCGGCGGTTTGCGGGGAGGCCGGCGGTGTCGTGGCTATGCCGGAAGGGTCGCGTCCAGGCTAGCCCGTCGTCATTGCGACCATGTCTCAACCACGTGAAGAGAAAGGAAAAATATGAATGCCTTCAATCGTTGCATGGCCCGCTTGCTTATCGTCTGCACCGTCGCCTTGGGCACGCCGCTCCCGGCGTCCGCAGATATCGTAACCACCGACCAGGTCTACGCCAGTGCCGAGCGCGAACGCGTGCGGGGCTTCCTCGACCGCGCCGATGTTCAGGCCCAGATGCAGCAACTGGGCGTGGATCCGGCCGCCGCGCGTGCTCGGGTGGATGCGCTGACCGACGATGAAGCGACGCAGCTCGCCGGGCACATTGACCAGCTCCCGGCCGGTGCAGACAGCTTCTGGGGCGTGCTGCTCGCCATCTTCGTCATCCTGCTCATCACCGACATCCTGGGGTTGACCAAGATCTTCCCGTTCACCCGGTCGATGCGCTAACCGGTGTTTCGCGCGACCAAGGCTCCCGCACTCGCGGGGGCCTTGCTGTTACTGTTTTTCCTCGGCGGCTGCGCGACGCCTCAAGTCGCCGCGCTGATCGCGAACCCGCCGCCGGCATTGCCCGAGCGCGCGGAACTCGCCGCCGTGCCGTTTTACCCGCAGGAACGCTATCAATGCGGCCCCGCTGCGCTCGCAACCGTGCTGGTTCACAGCGGCGTCGCAACCACCCCCGAAGCTCTGGTCGATCAGGTTTACATTCCGGAGAAGGAAGGATCGCTTCAGGCTGAAATGCTGGCCGCAGCGCGCCGCCAGGGTAGGGTGGCCTACCGGCTCGCACCGCAGTTGGAAGATCTGCTGCGCGAGGTCGCGGACGGCACACCGGTAGTCGTGCTTCAAAACCTCGCTTTCGCTTTCGCCCCGCGCTGGCATTATGCCGTGGTGATCGGCTACGACCGATCTCGCGAGGACCTCATGCTGCGCTCCGGCACCACGCAAAGGCTCGTCATGACGCTCAGCAATTTCGAGCGCACGTGGGCGCGCGGCGACTATTGGGCGATGGTGGCGGTGCCGCCGGAGCGGCTTCCGGCCACCGCGCACGAGGAAGCCTATGTCGCCGCCGCGGTGGCGCTCGAACGCGTCTCGCGGGATGCAGCGGCCCGAGCCTACGCGAGCGCGCTTACGCGCTGGCCGCGGAATCTGGTCGCCCGCATGGGGCTCGGTAATGCAGCTTACGCCGCCCGCGATTTTTCCGCAGCCGAGAGCGCGTATCGCCAGGCCGCGTACCACCATCCCGAGGCGGCAGACGCATGGAACAATCTCGCCCAGGCGCTGCTCCATCTCGGTAGGAAGAGCGATGCGCTCGACGCGGCCAAACGCGCCATCGCGCTCGGCGGAACGCGGCGCGCGCTCTACGAGCGCACCTTGAGGAACATCGCCGAATCGCGCTGACCACCCCGGGGCGCCGCCAACCGGCAATTTTGCAATGCCTAACCGACTTGCCCTGGAGACCAGCCCCTACCTTCGGCAGCACGCCGAAAACCCGGTCGATTGGTACCCGTGGGGTGAAGAAGCCTTTGCGCTCGCTCAGGCGCAGGACAAGCCGATTCTGTTGTCCGTCGGCTACTCGGCGTGCCATTGGTGCCATGTGATGGCGCACGAATCGTTCGAGGATCCCGCGACTGCGGCAGCGATGAACCGGCTTTTCGTCAACATCAAGGTGGACCGCGAAGAACGCCCGGACGTCGACCAGATCTACCAGACAGCGCATCAAGTGCTGACCGAGCGCGGCGGAGGCTGGCCCCTCACCATGTTCCTCATGCCCGATGGGACCCCTTTTTTTGGCGGAACTTACTTTCCAAAAACCCCGCGTTACGGCATGCCCGGTTTCAGCGGGGTGCTCTCCAGTGTAGCCGGCGCCTATCACCAAAAGCGCGACGAAATTTTGAAGCAGAACCAGGCGCTCATGGATGCGCTATCGCGCACGCTGCCGCAAAGCAGCGACAGTGAACCGGAAATCAAAAGCGCGCCGCTCAAAGCCGCGGTGCGCGAGATGGCACAGGTATTCGACGATGTCCATGGCGGCATCGGTCAGGCGCCGAAATTTCCGCATCCGCACGAATTCGCGTTCTGCCTGCGCCGCTACGCGATCGAAGGCGGCGAGATCGCCTTGACGATGGTGCGCCTCACGCTCACGAAGATGGCGCAAGGCGGTGTCTACGATCAAATCGGCGGCGGCTTCTGCCGCTACAGCGTGGACCCGCATTGGAGCATTCCGCATTTCGAGAAGATGCTGTACGACAACGGGCCGCTCGTCGCGCTCTACAGCGACGCATGGCTCGTTCTGAAGGAGCCGCTGTTTCGGAGCGTTGTGGAGGAGACCACAGCTTGGGTGATGCGTGAAATGCAGGCGCCCGAGGGCGGGTATTACTCGTCGCTCGATGCCGACTCGGAACACGAAGAGGGCAAGTTTTACGTCTGGACGCCGGACGCGGTGAAATCGCTTCTGACCGATGAAGAGTATGCCGTAGCGCAAGCCCACTACGGTCTCGATGGTGCAGCGAATTTCGAGGGACACGCCTGGCATCTGCGCGTGGCGATGCCGCTCCCAGCTGTGGGACGCCACCTCGGTATCAGCGTCGCGGAATGCACCGCTCGAATTGCCTCAGCCAAGGCGAAGCTCTTTGCCGCCCGCGAAAAACGGGTACACCCGGGGCGCGACGAAAAAGTGCTGACCAGCTGGAACGGCCTCATGATCCGCGGCATGGCGCGCGCTGCACGCGTATTCGGCAAGCGCGCGTGGCTTAGCTCGGCGCAGCGCGCGTCAGACTTTGTTCGCGCAAAGCTGTGGCGAAATGGAAGGTTGCTCGCGACGTACAAGGACGG
>DATFGD010000193.1:0-4960 GCA_035249725.1 Burkholderiales bacterium | reverse complement strand
AAAACGGGAACGAAGGCCCAACGAAAAGCGGGAACGACTGCCCCAAAAAGACGGCGACGAAGGACTTCAAGTTGCGTTAAGGGCGCGGACCCGCTCCTTCAGCAGGTCGAAATTGGCGGGCTCCATTTTGAGCGTGCCTTCGTTGATCTTGCGGTCGATCTCCACGACCGCATCGTTTCCCGGCGTCGGAATCCCGAGTTCCCGCCCCTTGCGCGAAACGAGCCCGCTGATGTATTCCATCTCGCTCCGGCGGCCCTTGATGTGGTCGTGGATGGGCGCCGTGCGCGAGCGGCCGCCCACGTGCTTCATCAGCGTTTGACGCGCCGTCACCAGGTTCTCTTCGTTGGATCCGGCAAACTCGTCCGCGCGCAGCCCGAAGATCGGCTCGATGCGATAGCCGAGCGCCGTGCCGACCGCAAGCGACTCTTTGCCGATCTGCACCGCGATGTCCGCCATCCCGGGCAGCCCGACCGCCTCCGCGTTATGCAGACCGAGCAGCCCGTGCGGACCCATGGTCATGGTGTTCGCGATGAGCTTGGTCCACTTCGCGCCGTAGATGTTGTTCGTCACATCGCAGCGCGCGACGTGCGACAGCATGGCCTGGATTTCCTTGATGCGCGGCGTGTAAAAGCCATCCAGCTCGCCGACCGCGAACCATGTGCCCTGGTGCGTCGTGTTGCGCTGGACCAGGCCGGGCGTGAAGATTTCCGCCGACAGCTCGATGCAGCAGCCCACGGTGCGGTTACGCCCGACGATGGACGCGATGGAGTCATCGTTCATGCCGTTCATGACGCCGACCAGCACGCCCTCGTCCTTGAGATACGGTTTGATGAATTCCGCGAGCCAGCGGTGATCGTTCGACTTGACTGCGAGCAAGACGATGTCGAAAGCGAGATTCGCCGAGGCGAGATCGCACAGGTGTAAGGCCTTGAGCGGCGGAAGCTGGAGATTCCCGTCCGGTATCTCGACGCGCAGTCCCTTCGATCGCAGCGCTTCCACCTGCGCCGGCCACTGATCGATGACCGCGACGTCATATCCCGCCGTCACGAGATCCGCGCTCACGCTGCTGCCAATCGCGCCCGCGCCTAGAACGGCGATTTTTCGCTTCATGCCTGGGCCTCTCCTTCGGATCGATTGTAATGCATGACGGCGATATCCCTTCCAGGGTGCCACCCCCTTGACGATCCATACCATCGTGATGTTGACTGAACGGGTGCAGCGGCGCGATGAGCACTCATCACGTCGGCCGTTTCAACGGATTCGTTGATTCGAACGCCACAGTTCGCCGTCACGCCGTGCGCCCGGGTCCAATCGCACGAACATACAACTACGAGGAGGAAGTCATGAAACGACGCAATTTCTGCATCATGCTTGCCGCGGGCGTAGTGATAAGCGCGCCGTTACTTGCCGCCGGCTACCCCGAGCGGCCCATCCGCGCCATCGTGCCGTTCGCGCCGGGTGGCACGTCCGACTTCGTCGGACGGATTGTGGGCGAAGGACTCTCCAACGAACTCAAGCAGCAAGTGGTGGTCGACAACCGGGGCGGTGCAGGAAGCGTTCTGGGCACACAGCTCGCGGCACAAGCCACGCCCGACGGACACACCGTCATCGTGAACAACATCGGGCTCGCGGTGAACGAAACGCTGCGTCCCGAGCGCGGGTATGTCGCGTTGAAGGCGCTGACGCCGGTCTCTCTGGTCGGCTTCACGCCGAGCGTGCTGGTCGTCAGCAGCAACGGACCGTTCAAAAGCGTTTCGGATTGGGTCTCCGCAGCAAAAAAACAGCCGGGCAAGATCTCCTTCGGTTCCGCCGGCGCCGGCAGCTCCACGCATCTGTCGATGGCTTACCTGCAGAGCGTCGCGCAGATCAAACTGCTGCATGTGCCCTATAAAGGCGGCGGTCCGGCCGTCAGAGCGATGATGGGCGGTGAGGTGAACTGCGTACTCTCGCCGATACCCACCGTATTCGGGCATATGAAGGCCGGCCGGCTCCGGCCGCTCGCCGTCAGCAGCAGCAAGCGATCATCCACGCTGCCCGATCTCCCCACCATCGCCGAAGCGGGCGTGCCGGGCTATGAATTCAACACCTGGTACGGATTGCTCACGACCGCCGGAACGCCGAAGGCGGTGGTGCAGCGCCTCAATGCAGCCGCGCGCAAGGCGCTCAATACACCGGACATCGCGAAAAAGCTGCGGACCGCCGGTCTCGACCCGCAGCCCACTTCACCGGAAGATTTCGGCAAACTGATCCGTTCTGAAATCGCGAAATGGAGGAAGGTGATCCAGGATGCCAGCATAACGATTCGCTGAAACAGTCGGGCGCCTCGGACAGGCCCGCGCAAGCGGGTTGCCCTTTGCCCGCAGCACCAGTGAATCGAGGCGATCAGCGCGCGTGACTGACTGCGTCGGCGATTGCCTTGCCGACATCGGCGGTCTTCGCCTTGCCGCCGAGATCGGGCGTGTGTGGACCTTCGACCAGTATGGCCTCGACGGCGTCCAGTATCGCCTCGTGCGCCTTGCGGCAATTCTCGGCGCCGTCACCAAGGAAGTCGAGCATCATCGCGCCCGACCAGATCTGCCCGACTGGATTGGCGATCTGCCTGCCGTAGATATCCGGTGCGGAACCGTGCACCGGCTCGAAGAGCGACGGGAAGTTGCGCTCCGGGTTGAGGTTGCTCGAGGGCGCGACACCGATCGTCCCGGTCGTCGCGGGGCCGAGATCCGAAAGGATGTCGCCGAAGAGGTTCGATGCGACGATGACATCAAAGCGACCGGGGTCGAGCACCATCTGTATGGTCAAGCCGTCGATGTGGTATTGGCTGCGCCGCACCTCGGGGTAGTGCTTTCCCATTTCAGCAAAACGCTCGTCCCAGTACGGCATGGTGATCGAGATGCCGTTGGATTTGGTCGCTGAAGTGAGATGTTTCCTGCGCTTCATGGCCAGCTCGAACGCGAACTTCATGATGCGATCGCACCCTTTGCGGGTGAAGGTCGCGATCTGCTGCGCCATCTCGCGCTCCGTGCCTTCGAATAGCCGCCCCCCCATGGACGAATATTCGCCTTCGGTGTTCTCGCGAATGACGATGTAGTCGATGTCGCCGGGCTTGCGATCCGCGAGCGGCGACTTGATTCCGGGCATGAGGCGCACCGGGCGCAGATTGACGTACTGGTCGAATTCGCGGCGAAACTTGATGAGCGAGTCCCACAGCGAAACGTGATCGAGCACGCGCGCCGGCCATCCCGATGCGCCGAAATAGATGCAGTCGTGCCCGCCGATCTGCTCCTTCCAGTCATCCGGCATCCATTTGCCGATCTTGTCGTAGTTGTCGCAGGACCAGTCGAAATGGTCGAGCTGAAGATCGATGCCGAACTTATCCGCGGCGGCCTCCACCACACGCACGCCTTCGGGCATCACTTCCTTGCCGATGCCGTCCCCGGCAATTACCGCTATCTTGAATTGCTTCCTGGCGGTGCTCACGATTTTTTATCCTCGATCGGTACGTTAAAACCGGGCGCCCGGCCGGCATGATCCGCCGCCGCAACGCCCGGGAGTGTGATTTTATCGTGTTCGAGGACCGAAGCGCACTGCCGTGCGGCCGGCCAGCGTCACGCCGCTTCCGGTTGCGATTCCCGGGGAATGTATTTGCGCCGCCCCGCCATCGCGCCGATCACCGCCGCCGCCAGCGAGAGCACGAGCGCACCAAAGCTGGCCCACGCCCCTTTCGAGATCGCGGGCCTCACTTCCTCGGCCTTACGCTCGATCGCGCCGGTGGCGCGGGCCTTGGCATAGAGATCCGCCACGCCCTTGCGGGCTTCTTCAGCCGCTTGCGCAGGATTGTCGCGAACGCGCTCGACCGCTTGCGCGGTCCTGCTCAACGTCGCCTGCACTTCGTTCTGCGGGACGCCGGTCGCCGTCGAAAGCTGCTGCGCCGTCTTCGGATCCCTCAAACGCGAAAGAATCTGATTGACGTCCCCCGACGAAACGTCGCCATTCTGGGTCATCATGCCGACCGCCGAACCGGCTCCGCGTACGATGTTGAAGGCACCGCTTGCCACCATGCCGAGACCGGTGGTCGCGAGGTAGATCATGAGCAGCACGCTCACCGCCCAGACCAGCGCACCCTCGAAAAAGCCGGTGGTCCGGTCGAAGATCGCCCCGATCCGGGTGGACACCATACCCCCGATAAAGAGCGAGACGAGAAGGGACAAGCCGCCCCAGACGCCGATTCCGGTGCCGACCGTTTCGGCCTGCGTGTCGCCCGGATCGACGGCGCTCACCCCGATGGCGACGCCGAGCACGGAGAGAAGCAGAAGCAGACCGATCGCGACCAGTACGCCGCCCCAAATCCCGCCCCACGAAACCCTCAGCCCCTCGGCGCTGCCCAGGCGCGTCACGAAATCACGGCGGCGTTCGCCGATACGCCGCTCGTGAGGATACGGTTCGACATAGGTTGCCATGGACGTCTCTCCTTTAGTCAGTGGTAATCGACGAGTGCCCGTTGCAAGAAACAGACCACATTGCCAGCGGCACCCGCGGCTGCCATAGCGCACCGGTATTCCCGGCTGCGGTAAAACGGCATGTAAAGATTGCATGGGCCGATGTCGAAACTGCACGGCACTCCGGTACGCAATTTGCTGCCGCAGAGAACATCACCATGCCAAGGATCCACGCATGCCGTCAGCGCACCCGGATTCGCTGCATCTCAAGCGCAAGGCGCACGGGACGCAGGCCCTGCAGAGGGTGCAGGAACACTTCCGCCTGTTCGCGCACCGCGCGGCGATAACGGCCGGCTCGCCGTGGGCGTTTGCGACCGGCGCAGGCCTCGTCGTACTGTGGGCCGCAACCGGTCACTGGTTCGGTTACTCCGCAGAATGGCAGCTCGTCGTCAACACCGGTACGACGATCATCACGTTTCTCATGGTGTTCATCATTCAGAACACCCAGACACGCGATTCGCGCG
>DATFGD010000192.1:0-3243 GCA_035249725.1 Burkholderiales bacterium | reverse complement strand
ACCACATCGTCCCGTGGAAAACCGCATACGCGAGCGCCCAATTGCTGAGCGGTACTGTCGATTTTGTGCTCGGCGCGAGCGGGCACGTCGCAGGGGTTGTGAATCCGGCATGGAAAGACCGCCGCAGTTACTGGCTGAATGACACGCTGGACGTCCACCCTGACGGCTGGCTTGCGAATGCGGCAGTGCACCCAGGTAGCTGGTGGACGCACTGGAGCCGATGGATCGAGGCGCACTCGGGCCGGCGTGTCCCGGCGCGCTTGAGACCGGGCGGCAATGTATGCGACGAGATCGAACCGGCACCCGGCCGCTACGTCACGGAAAAAGCCGGTCTGCCGCGGTCCGCTTAGGAATTAGGCTCAACCAGCCTCAACACCGCCTTATCTGCGAGGAGAATGATCATGGCACAGCGCGTCACAGTGGTAACCGGCGGCATGGGCGGTCTCGGCGAGGCGGTCTGCGCCAAACTCGCCAAGATCGGTTACAAGGTCGTGGCCACTTATTCGCCCGGCAACAAGAAACGGGGCGACTGGCTTGCTGGAATGAAAAAGCAGGGATACGACTTCTACGCCGCGGAAGTCGATGTCGCGGATTACGAGTCCTGTCAACGCGCTGTCGCCCACATTCAGTCTGAAGTGGGGCCGATCGATGTGCTCGTCAACAACGCCGGCATCACGCGCGATACCACCTTCCGCAAAATGGAAAAGGCGGGCTGGGACGCGGTGCTGCGCACCAACCTCGACAGCGTCTTCAATATGACCAAGCCGGTGATCGAAGGCATGGCGGAGCGCGGCTGGGGCCGCATCATCAACGTGTCGTCGGTAAACGGACAGAAAGGCGCTTTCGGGCAGACCAATTACTCGGCCGCGAAGGCCGGAATGCACGGCTTCACCAAAGCCCTCGCGCTCGAATATGCGCGCAAAGGTGTGACGGTCAACACGATCTCGCCCGGCTATATCGGCACCCAGATGGTGCTGGCGATTCCGAAGGAAATCCTCGATTCGAAGATCATTCCCCAGATTCCGATCGGTCGCCTCGGCAAACCCGAGGAAGTGGCAGGACTGGTCGCCTATCTGTGCACCGAGGAAGCCGCGTTCGTGACCGGGGCGAACATCGCCATCAACGGCGGCCAGCATATGTACTGAGCTGAGGACGAGCGCCGCGAGCGGGTTGGATCGGGTTCAGCCGGTCGCACTGCAGCACGACCCGATGTGATGTTACAGACCTGATTTAGCTGGTATTTTTCCGGAACTTTGTTTGCAATGCCGCAGCTTCTCTGAAATAATCGGTCATTCGCATAACGCGAGGCGTCCATGTCATCGCAACCCAGAATTATTAAAAAGTACCCCAATCGCCGGCTTTACGATACCGAAACAAGCAGTTACATCACGCTCGCGGATGTGAAAAAGCTGGTGCTCGAAAACATCGAGTTCAGGGTCGAGGATGCGAAGAGCAAGGATGACCTGACGCGCAGCATCCTGCTCCAGATCATCCTCGAGGAAGAAACCGCCGGCGCGCCGATGTTTTCGTGCGACATGCTGTCGCAGATCATCCGGTTCTACGGCAATGCCATGCAAGGCATGATGGGCAATTATCTCGAGAAGAACATCCATACTTTCATCGAAATCCAGAAGCGCCTGCAGGACCAGTCGCGGCAGATGTACGGACAGAACCCGATGCTCAATTCCGAAACCTGGAGCGAATTCGTCAAGATGCAAGGCCCGGCGATACAAGGGCTCATGGGCCGTTACCTCGAGCAAAGCGCCACCGCCTTTCTCGAAATGCAGCAGCAATTGCAGCAGCAGACGCGCAACCTTTTCACCAACTTTCCTTTTCCCAACTTCGGCGGAACCGCGCAGAAACCGGACGCCACCCCGGGCGGTTCGGACAAGGGCGACAAGAACGAAGGCGGTCGTTGAGTCCAGCTTCAGCGGTTAAGCAACGCACTGTCCGGCCGGTGCGCCGGCGCGCCCCGCAAGTCGGTTTCGTATCGCTCGGTTGTCCCAAGGCGCTGGTCGACTCGGAGCGCATCCTCACGCAGCTTCGGGCCGAAGGTTATGCCATCGCGCCGCGCTATTCGGCGGCTGATCTGGTCATCGTCAACACCTGCGGCTTTATCGATGCGGCGATCGACGAATCGCTGGATGCGATCGGCGAGGCGCTCGCGGAAAACGGCAAGGTGATCGTGACGGGCTGTCTGGGTGCGCAAGGCGACATCGTCCGTGACACTCACCCTGAAGTTCTCGCCGTAACCGGCCCGCATGCAACTGACGAGGTCATGCGTGCGGTCCACGACCACCTGCCCCAGCCGCACGACCCGTACACCAGCTTGATCCCGCCGCAGGGCATCAAGCTCACGCCGCGTCATTACGCCTACCTCAAGATTTCGGAAGGCTGCAATCACCGCTGCACGTTCTGCATTATCCCGTCGATGCGCGGCGATCTCGTGAGCCGTCCGATTGGGGAAGTGTTGCAGGAGGCTGAAAACCTGGTGGCCGCGGGCGTGCGCGAACTGCTCGTGATCTCACAGGACACGAGCGCATATGGCGTCGACGTCAAATACCGCACCGGCTTCTGGCGCGGGCGGCCGCTCAAGACCCGCCTCACCGGTCTCGCGCGCGCCTTGGGCGATCTGGGCGTATGGGTGCGGCTGCACTACGTGTACCCCTACCCGCACGTCGATGAGCTGATCCCGCTCATGGCAGAAGGCAAGCTCCTGCCCTACCTGGACGTTCCCTTTCAGCATGCGAGCCGCAGGATTCTTAAGCTCATGAAACGGCCGGCCAACGCGGAGCACACGCTGGAACGCATACGGACCTGGCGCAGCGTGTGTCCCGATATCGCACTTCGCAGCACCTTCATCGTCGGATTCCCGGGCGAGACGGATGCCGAGTTCGAAGAGCTTCTCGCGTTTCTAGAAGATGCGCAGCTCGACCGCGCAGGATGCTTTGCTTACTCTCCGGTAAGTGGCGCGCCGGCCAATGAGCTGCCGGACCCGGTGCCGGACGAAGTGAAGGAAGAACGCCGCGCACGTTTCATGCAGGCGCAGGAAAAAATCAGTACGCGACGCCTCAGTGAAAGGATCGGTAAAACCCTTACCGTGCTCGTAGATGAGATCGACGCGGGAAAGGCAGTCGCGCGCTCGAGCGCCGACGCGCCGGACATCGACGGCCAGGTGTTCATAGCCAGCGCTCGCGGATTGAAAGCGGGTGAATTTGCGACAGTCAAGGTGACACGCGCCGG
>DATFGD010000191.1:0-2289 GCA_035249725.1 Burkholderiales bacterium | reverse complement strand
CGCTTACATCCTTTATTGGGGCGATTTGCTCGGTGATCGCGCCACCGTGCCGACCACGCTCGACCAGGTCATCGGCGTGGCGCTGATTCTCGTGATCCTCGAGGGAAACCGCCGCAGCTCGACCTGGATCCTGCCGTTCATCGTCGTACTCTTCATCGCCTATGCGATGTTCGGACCGTACCTGCCCGCGCCGTGGACGCACAAGGGATACGACATCTCACGGCTGACCGGCTCGCTCTACATGACGCTCGAAGGCATCTTCGGCGTCGCGATCGATGTCTCATCTACGCTCATCATTCTCTTCACCATCTTCGGCGCCTTTCTACAGTACTCCGGGGCGGGCAAGTTCTTCATCGATTTTTCGTTTTCGGCGATGGGCGGGAAGCCTTCGAGCGCCGGGCGTGCGGTGGTGCTGGGCTCGTTCCTGCTCGGAGGGCCGTCCGGTTCCGGTGTGGCCACCACGGTGACGATCGGTTCGGTCGCGTATCCGCTGCTCGCAAAATCCGGGTACAGCAAGGAAGCGGCCGGTGGCCTCTTCGCCGCAGGGGGGCTCGGCGCCATCATCTCGCCGCCGGTGCTGGGCGCGGCCGCGTTCCTCATCGCCGAATTCCTCAAGATTTCGTACCTCGACGTGATCCTGATGGCGACGATCCCGACCATTCTCTTCTATCTCGCCATTTTCCTCATGGTGGAGATCGACGCGCGTAAGTTCGCGATGCATGCGGTGGTTATGGAAAAGCACCAGCGCGCGCTCGATCTGGCGCGCCGCTACTGGTTCCATTTCGTATCACTCGTTGCGATCATCGTCTTCATGCTCCTGGGCTACTCACCGGTGTTCTCGGTCTTCTGGGCGACGGTCACGACGGCGGTGCTCTCGTTCTTCCAGCGCGATTCCGCGATCATTCCGTACGACTGGTTTCGCGGGCGCCTGCCGTGGCTCAAGGGTTTCTGGGAGTCCGGACTCATCAAAGCCTTTGCAGGCGGTTCGGTCAGCGTGCTCGGCGTGGCGATGACGTGCGCTGCGGCCGGAATCATCGTCGGCGTGGTCACGCTCACCGGACTGGGCCTCAAGTTCAGTTCCATCGTGCTCAATTACTCCGATTCTGGCGCGCAGGGGCTGGTCAGCTTCTGGGCTTTTTTCGGCGCGGAAAGAACGCCCGAGCTGCTGCATGACATGAAGCTCTTGCTCACCGCGTTTTACACGGCGCTCATCGTCTGGATCGTCGGGCTCGCCGTGCCGGTCACCGCGTCATATATCATCTGCGCCGTGATTGCGGCGCCCGCGCTGATCACGCTGAAGGTGCCGGATTTCGCCGCGCACATGTTCATTTTCTATTACGCCGTGCTCTCGGAGGTCTCACCCCCTACGGCGCTTTCGCCGTTTGCGGCAGCGGCGATCACGGGCGGCGGCCCGTACCGCACCACCCTGCAGTGCTGGAAATACACTGCCCCGGCATTTTTGGTGCCGTTCATGTTCGTGCTCGATCCGGCGGGAACAGGGCTCCTGCTCACCGGTTCATTCAAGACCTTGGGCAATGCCGACTGGCAATCGATTGCCGTGGTGACGATTACCGCGGCGATGGGCATTGCGGCGCTTGCGGGCGGCTTGCAAGGGTGGCTCTTCCGCAAGTGCAGCGTGCTCGAGCGCTGGATGCTTATCATCGCAGGCGTAATGCTCATCTATCCGCGCGCGCTGTTCGACTATGTCGGCTTCGGGCTGGTGATCGCGGTCGTCATACTGCAGAGACTGCGTCACTCGGCGCTGCGCGCCGCGCCGGGTTGAGCGCGCC
Organism: Burkholderiales bacterium; assembly: GCA_035249725.1. Taxonomy (GTDB): domain Bacteria; phylum Pseudomonadota; class Gammaproteobacteria; order Burkholderiales; family SG8-41; genus DSOT01. The sequence goes on along the minus strand of DATFGD010000191.1, from coordinate 499 downwards.
CGTATGCTGGAACCCTATCAGGCGCGTTATCCTACGCCGTTTGCGGTGCTCGGCATCCGCACCGGCAATGGTGCCTTGAAAGGGATCGACTATCTCCCGCGTGGCGCAGCGACGCTCGCGCCACTGGATCGCATGGCGGAGGACGTGTGCCGTCAAATCGAGCGCTATCTCGAAGATCCGGATTTTCGTTTCGACCTGTCTTTCGAGCTGAGCGGCACCCGCTTTCAGTGCAAGGTGTGGCGGGAAATCGCGCGCATTCGAAGCGGTGAGACGGTCACGTATTCCGCCATGGCGCGCAAACTGCGAACGGCGCCGCGCCCGGTGGGCGGCGCGTGCGGCGCAAATCGCATCCCGCTCGTCATACCCTGTCATCGCGTCGTGGGCGCCACCGGCTTGGGTGGGTTTATGAATGCGAGAAGTGGATCGCCCCTCGAGATCAAGAAATGGCTGCTCGCGCATGAAGGCGTCCGACTCCGGCCTGATTGACGAATTCTGCGAC
>DATFGD010000190.1:0-3129 GCA_035249725.1 Burkholderiales bacterium | reverse complement strand
TATCGTTTCATTGCGTGCCCTTCAATTCATTATATGCCGCGCCTGACGGAGGTGACGGCGTTTCGTAGTCGGGCCGGATGCCGCCACGGCTTTATCCGGGAATTCGAGGCGTCCTTTCGCCCCGCTCGCTTCGTAATCGCTCTGGAGCGTGGCGGCGGCAAACGCGGAATTCACAGCGAGTTCCGTCGTGAGAAAGTCCTGGATCAAGCGGGCCAAGCGTTCGAGCGCGATTTCGTGCGTCTTTCCGGTCCGCGCGTACAGCCAGTCTGCAAAGCGCATGAAGCGCGTAAATGGTGCGCCGGTGCCCGCTTCGCCCGCGATCAGGGGCAACGCGCCGCGGAAACGGCCGGAATTGCCGACCATCTCCCAGTAGCGGGCAAATCGCGCAACGCGCTGCATATCGGCAAAGGCAATGCGGTCGGTGGCAAGCACGTTGTACGGGGGATCGGGGTTGTAGCGCATGCCGAACGCCTCGGTGTGCCGCGCGATGCCGGTTCCCCGCAGGCGCTTGAGGATACCGACCTGGATCTCGTGGGGCCGCAGCGCATAGAGGCGATCGAAGCCACGTCCGAAGCTCTCGAGATCTTCACCCGGCAACCCTGCGATCAAGTCGACGTGCACGAGCGCGTTTGAGTGGTTTCTGAGCCAGGCGAGATTCGCTTCCGCCTGCGCATTATCCTGGCGCCGTGAAATGAGCGCCTGGACCGCCGGATTCCAGGTCTGGATGCCAACCTCGAACTGCAGCGACCCGGCGGGGAAACGTGCGATCGCTTCCTTGAGCTTATCCGGCAGATGATCCGGAATCACCTCGAAGTGCAGGAAAAGGCGCTCGTCGAGCCGGGCCAGGAAGAATTCGAGGATCCGCAGGCCCGTGCTCACCTTGAGATTGAAGGTGCGATCGACGAAGCGGAAATGGCGGGCACCGCGCGCGTGGAGCGCCGCTACTTCGCCGAGGAACTGGTCGAGGTCGAAAGGCCACGCCGTCTTGTCGAGCGCCGAAAGGCAGAATTCGCACTTGAACGGGCAGCCGCGCGAAGCTTCCACATACAGAAAACGCGTGGCGATATCTTGGTCGGCGTAGTGCGCGTACGGCAGCGCGAGCGCCTTGAGCGGCGGTTGCACGCCGCTGATTACTTTTTCGCGAGCCGGCAACCCTTGCAGCAGGCTGCGACATAGTTGAGCGAACGAGACGTCGCCCCACCCGGTGATGACGTAGTCCGCAAGGGCACAGATGCGTTGCTCGCCGATTTCGTAGCTCACTTCAGGCCCGCCCACGATGACGACGATCTCGGGTGCGACCTGCTTGAGCATCGCGACGACCCGCGTCGTCTCGTCCGCGTTCCAGATGTAGACGCCGAAGCCCACGATGCGCGGTTTGTCAGCGAGCAGGGTCTCCACCATGTCTGCCGGGCGGGAACCGAGCACGAATTCCACGATTCGGGTCTCGCGCTCCAGCTCGCCCATGTTGGCGGCGAGGTAGCGCACACCCAGTGCCGCGTGTACGTAACGTGCGTTGATGGTAGCAAGTGTGACGAGTGCCATCGAGGAAGTTTATCGCAAGACCACGGTGGATAACCTGGCGTTTACTACGATTCGTGCGCCGCATTGCTTGACGCTGAGCAAACGCGGGTCCTATGCTGATGGCCCTTCCAAAAAAGACTCGAGAGGGCTTATGTCTACCGCGCCCGGCCGTCCCGGCACCGACCGTTTTGGCAATCCGATCGATCCGATCGTGCGCTATGCACGCGGCAGCATCCTCAAGAGTACCGATGAAGAGGTCAGGCGCATGCTGCGCGCGCGCCATCTGGTGGGTGACCGGGTGCGGACCCGGGGCAAGGACAGCGTATACGATCTCTCGGGCATGAACCGCGGCAGCGGGCTGGGGCCGGCGGAGGTCCCTCACCTCACCAGTCACGTGCCGTTCTTCGAGCGTTTCGAGGGTAAAACCGAGCCGCTTGCGCTGAAACACATGGGCGCCGATCCGTTGCGCCACCGCGCGTTGATCCTCAACCGCGTCTCCGCGGCGAATTTCATTGCGCTCACCACGATCCTCAAGGCCGACGACCGCGTATTCGGATTTGCGCCCGCCGGAGGCGTCACGCACCCTTCGGTCGTGCGTCCCATCGCCATAGCCGGTGCTCGGTTCAGGGAGTTTTTTTTATTCGCGGATCTCGAGCGCGCCTGGGATACGGAAGGTGCGCCGCGTATTCTCATCATCACACCGATCACGGCGTCCAAGAAGCACCTTGACCTCGCGGATTTCAAGCGGGCGCTCGCGCTGCCGCGCGCCGCTGAAACACTCGTCTACGTGGACGATGCGCATATGGCTTCTCGCATCGGATTCTTCGAGGAACCGCGCACGTTCGAGGTGGGCGAGGTGGACCTTGCCGTGTGTTCCGCCGACAAGCACGTTGCGGGTCCGCGCGCTGGCGTCTTCGTCGGCCGGCCGGATCTCGTCACGATGATCGGCTCGCGCGCCTACGAGTTGGGGCTCGAAGCACAAGCCGGTCAGTACGTCGGGGTCGCGAACGCGCTCAAGGATTTCGATCCGCAGGTCATCAAGCGCGCCGGAGAACTGGCGAAGCAACTTGTCGAGGTCCTCGCCGCGCAGTACGGATCGCAGCGCGCCTACCTCGGCGGCCCCGGCGTATCCATATCCGGCGACGACGTTCTGAACATTGCGCGCGAGCAGCGCGGCACGAGCGAACAACCGGCGCTTGTCGCAGTGGAGGCGGCCGGCCTGGTCGCGATGGAAATGCTGGAGCAAGACGGCATACTGACGATCGGCGCCGTCGCGATGCCGGGCAGCGCGCCGGCGCTGCGGCTCATGATGTATCCGGACGGGCACAAGCTCGGCGTGGAACGCATTGCCGCCTCGGTGGAGAATGGAATTGCGCGCTTGTCAGAAGTTCTGGACGATGTGGACGAAGCCGCAGCGCAGCTGCTCGGCGAATAGGAGACGATGCAGGCGTTGCGCGCGCAGGAAGTGATGGCGAGTCTGGCAAAGCAGGGCGCTACAGCAGCGTCTGCTCACGCCGGCATCGGCTGCGCGTTGCCGAGCGAGATCCAGCCGCGGATGATGCGATAGAGCACCCAGATCCCGACGACCACGCCGAGCACCCACGCGAG
>DATFGD010000189.1:0-12891 GCA_035249725.1 Burkholderiales bacterium | reverse complement strand
GCAGGAATCGGTACGATGGCGACTATCCCGGAGGGCGTGGTTACGGACGAAATCTCGCGAAATAACGCGTCCGGAAGGACCAGCGGTTCCGGGCGTTGTGAGTCCAGCAGTTGCCTGATTTCGGGGACGCCCAACGCCTCTTCACTGACCGCTATGGCGACTGGCGCACCCTTACGTTCCATATAAGAGGCGACGAGGTGCGGCCCCTCCAGCAACGTATTTCCCGCGCGCCGCCGCTCGCGGGGCGAGCCCTTCAATTTTACGAAGGTTCTGAAAAGCGGATTCGCACGTGAACGTACGGTTTTCACGGATAGTGTCCGGACGCGCACGTTCGGAATCCGGCGAAAACGTCGCGCCGATCGGGCGTGTAGAAATTCCGCCACGTATTGCGCAGCAGGCTTCCGCGTGTGGCAAAGCAACCGCCCCGCAGCACCTTGTGGTCGCCAAACCAGGGCTCTGAGTATTCCTTGTAAGGGCCGGCCATGAAGCCGGGATACGGGGCAAACCAGTCAGCCGTCCACTCCCACACGTTGCCCAGCATCTGGCGGCACCCCCATGCGCTGTCGCCTGCCGGAAAATCCGCCACATCCGCGCAGTCACCGATCGCACCATAAACGTTCGCGACCTCGGGCGTAGCATGCGGTGCGTCGCCCCAGGGATAGCGCCGCTTGCCTCCGCGTGTTGCAGGGACCGTCGCAGCGGCGCGTTCCCACTCCGCTTCCGTTGGCAATCTGCGCCCCGCCCAACGACAGTAGGCGTCCGCTTCGAACCAGTTCACGTGCATCACCGGTGAATGCGGCCGCAGCGTGGTCCAGCTATCGTAGCGTCGGCACCACCAGGCCTTTCCCGCCTTGCGCCAGTAAACCGGCTGCTCGGCCTCGGACTCGTTGCGCCATTGCCATCCCTCCGGGCTCCAAAATTCACGACGCCGATAGCCGCCATCATCGACGAACGCCGCGAATTCCGCATTGGTTACTGCGGCGCGTGCAATGCTGAAAGGCGCGACAGTGACGGGGTGCGCCCATTTCTCGTTGTCAAAGACAAAGCCATCCCCGCAAGCCGCACCGAGCATGATGGTCTCGCCAGGCACTTCTGCATCGCCTGGCCACGCCCCGCAATCCCGGACGCTGTCGTCGCGCATATCGGCAGGCGCGGGATAGCCGAGCGTCTGTCGCGTATACGTAAATGCCTCGCAGTGCATCTCCTCGTGGAACGCTGCAAGCTGCACGAAGTAGCACAGGTGCCCGGTTGCGCCTTGGTCCTCGATGCACTCGAGCACGCGATCCAGTACCCGTCCGAGATATGCCAGCGTGTCGTCGAAACTCGGAAGCGGCAGGGACCAGCGCGCAGAATGAGGAACGCTCGCGGAGTCATACAACGCATCGGCATTGTTCAGCATCGAAGCCGCCAGCGACTTTCCCGACGCGTAGCGCAGACACCACCGCTCCTGAAACCATCCGAGGTGGCCGATTTCCCAGAGAGGCGGATTCACAATCCGCAGTTGCGGTCCGAGCAGCCGCTCGCCGCCGAGGTCGCCAGCCAGCTTGAGCGTGCGCTGGCGCGCGGCGATCAGTATCCGGCGCAGCGCGGCGGCATCCATGGGCGGGACGGTCATCGCGTGTAAGGCTTTTGCTATAGTTCGCGAAGTTTATCGTGGATACGCCACATCGTGAAAATCGCGATCATCACGCCGGCATCGGCGCGCAGCCGCCACGGCAACCGTCATACTGCCGCGCGCTGGGCGACGCTGTTGCGCGGGCTCGGCCATCGCGTCGCCATAGCGCAAGCGTGGGACGGTTCGCCCGCCGACCTCATGATCGCGCTCCACGCGCGGCGCAGCCACGACTCTGCGCAGCGATTCAAACTTGCATATCCTGCGAGGCCGCTGGTGGTCGTGCTCACGGGCACCGACCTTTACCGCGACATCCGATGCGACGCGTCCGCACGTGCATCGCTGCACATGGCGGATCGCCTCGTAGTACTTCAGGAACAAGGATTGCAAGAACTGACAGCGGCCCTGAGGCGCAAAGCAAGCGTCATCTATCAGTCCGCGCGCTGCACGCGACGCCGCGAGCTGCTCAAGTCGCGCTTCATGGTCGTGGTGAGCGGGCATTTGCGCACGGAAAAGGATCCCTTCCGTACCGCGGCAGCGCTACGCCACCTGCCCGCCGCCAGCGCAATCCGCGTGGTGCATCTGGGTGCAGCAATGGCTGGCGACATGGCTGAGGAAGCGCGCCGGTGGATGGCGCGCGAGCCGCGCTACCGCTGGATGGGAGACCTCCCGCACGCCGAAGCGCAACGCCGCATGGCGCGCAGTCACGTGATGGTGATCAGCTCGCGCATGGAGGGTGGCGCCAATGTGGTTTCGGAGGCACTCGCCGCCGGCGTCCCGGTCATTGCCTCGCGCGTTCCAGGGAACGTCGGCATGCTGGGGCGGGATTATGCGGGCTATTTTGCCGTCGAGAACGAGCAGTCGCTTGCAAGGCTGCTATGGCGCGCCGAATCGGATACCGCGTTTTACCGCCGTCTCGGGAGACAATGCGCCGCGCGCCGCACGCTGGTCACGCCGCAACGTGAAGCGCGGAGCCTGAAACGGCTGCTGAGCGAACTCGACAAACCTACCGCAACATCGCGCCCGCGGTAGGGATTACGATGTTGGCGATGCCGAGCGCCAGGTTCACAGCGACCGCAACGCGAATCTGATCCAGCGCGCCGCCCGCCTGCTGCCACAGGCCGTCTGTGACGGCGCGCTTCAGGGTAGCAAAGGGCGAGAAGAAGACGTAGCCGAAGATCAGCGTCATCACCACCCCGATGTAGAGCATGGCGTGCACATACAAAGGCACGCGTGCGGCATTGGCAATCACCGAGAACATGTAAAAGCCGCTTCCGAGCACAAGTGCGATGGATACCCACACCCATCGGAAAAAGCGCTCGAGCGTCGCGGACCATAACGGCAGCCGCTGAGGAGGCTGCAACAATTGTGCTGCGGACGGTCGCAGCGCGAAGTACGCAAAGAACATTCCGCCAATCCAGATCACTGCGCCGAGCAGGTGCAACAATAAGGCAATTTTCATATCGCGCTCTCCCTTGCCATGGCGAGCGAGCCTCTGCCCGCCTCGTTGAGGCTGCACGCTCCAGCCGCGGCGCTCATGGGGCGAGACCGTTCAGCATCGGCAGCAATGCCTTCGCGATTTGTTGCGCCGTGTCCTGTTTCAGTTGTGCCAGCAAATACCTGAAACGGGCATCGATGCGGGAGCGCACCGCTCCGTCCGACATCAAATTAACGACCGCCTGCGCGAGGTTCTCCGGCGTTGCATCGTCCTGCAGGAATTCGGGGACGACGAATTCGCCGGACAGGATATTTGGTAAGCCCACATAGGGCTGGCGAAACCCGCGCTTCATGATCCACCAGGAAAGGCGCGGCATGCGGTAGGTAATCACCATGGGACGCCTCAGGAGCGCGGCCTCGAGCGTTGCCGTCCCGGATGAGACGAGCACCACGTCTGCAGCCGCCATCGCTTCGTGCGCGTGCCCGAACAGCATGGTGAGATTGAGCGGAGGCGATCCGTGGCGGTAGAGCGCCGCTTCGAAGAGGCTCCGTGTTTCGATGCTGACGAGGGGCGCGAGGAACAGCGCTTCCGGATCCGCGGCAGCTATTTCCACGGCAGTCGCGATGAAAAGGTCCGCCATCTGTTCGAGTTCGGTGACCCGGCTCCCGGGAAGCAAAGCGACGATCCGCGCCGAGGATGGAAGACGCAATTGCTCGCGCGCCGCCTGCCGGCTCGGAAAATCGCCGAGCATATCGGCGAGCGGGTGACCGACGTAGGCGACGGGAATGCGCGCCGCTTCGTAAAGCGGCGCCTCGAACGGAAAGACCGTCAGTATCTTGTCCACGGCACGCCCGATATTGCGGAGGCGCTCGCTGCGCCACGCCCAGATCTGCGGGCTGACGTACTGCACGGTCGGTATGCCGGCCGCTTTCAGCCGGCGTTCGAGATTCAGGTTGAAATCCGGCGCATCGATGCCGATGAAGCAGGCGGGCGGGTATCGCAGGAAGTGCGCCGCGAGCCGCCGGCGGATGCTGAGGATCTCGCGAAAATGCCGCAACACCTCGACATAGCCTCTTACCGCGAGCTTCTCCATGGGGAACAGCGCCTCCATGCCCGTCGCACGCATCCTCGGGCCACCGACGCCCACAAACCGTGCGCGCGGCAAATGGGGCTTGAGGGCTTGGATGAGGTGCGCCCCGAGCAGGTCGCCGGAAGCCTCGCCTGCGACGATCCCGATGACTGGCGACATGCTTGAACGCTGTCTTATCGCACGATGCCGCGCCGGGACGCCGCGATGAAGTCGAGCAGCGGCTGAACCTCGGCGCAATGCGCGCGCTGGCGTTCGAGTTCGCTCGTTGCTTCGCTCAATCCGAGTCCGGAGCGGTAGAGGGTGCGGTAAGCGCGCTTGAGCGCCCCGATGGTCTCTGCGGCGTAGCCGCGCCGTTTCAATCCTTCCGCATTGATGCCGTATGGCCGGGCGGAATTGCCTGCGGCTCGCACATACGGCGGGATATCCTGCAGCACGACGGTGCCGAGCCCGGTGATCGTGTGCGCGCCGATGCTGCAGAACTGGTGCACGGCGGTGAAGCCGCCGAGAACCGCATAGTCGCCAACATGCACATGGCCGGCAAGCTGTGCGTTATTGGCAAAGACCGTGTTGTTTCCAACCTGGCAATCGTGCGCGACGTGTGAGTACGCCATGATCCAGTTGTCGTCACCCAGCCGGGTCACGCCGAGGTCCTGCGCAGTGCCGCGATTCAGTGTACAGAATTCGCGTATCGTGTTGTGGTTGCCGATATCAAGCCGCGTCGGCTCGCCGCCGTACTTCTTGTCCTGCGGCGCCTCGCCCAGCGAAACGAACTGATATATGCGGTTGTTTTCGCCGAGGCGCGTATGGCCCGTGATGACGGAATGGGCCCCGATGCGGCAGCCGGCGCCGATTTCCACGTGTCCGCCGATCACCGTGTAAGGACCGATCTCGACATCATCGGCGAGACGGGCGCCGGGATCGATGATGGCCGTGGGATGAATTTTCACTGCGGTGTGCGGACCGTCCCGGCCCGCCTAGGCATCTTTGAGGGAGCGCACCGTGCACATGAGCTCCGCCTCCGTAACGACTTTGTCGTCCACGCGGGCCTCCGTCCAGAACTTCCATATACCGCGCACGTAGCGCTGCAACGTCACTTCCAGTCGCAGCGTATCGCCTGCCGTAACCGGCTTCTTGAAGCGTGCCTTGTCGATGCCCACGAAGTAATAGACGGATTGATCGTCGCCGCGCACGTTTATGGTCTTGAACGACAGTATGGCGGCCGCCTGCGCCAACGCCTCGAGTATGAGTACGCCGGGCATGACGGGATGGTGCGGAAAGTGGCCGCCGAAGAACGGTTCGTTGATCGTGACGTTCTTGATTGCTACCAGGTTCTTTCCCGGTTCGCACGAAAGCACGCGGTCCACCAGCAGAAACGGATAGCGGTGCGGCAGTAACTTCAGGACCTCGTGTATGTCCATGCTGTTCAAGACTTGCTCCTTCCCAGAGCTGCAAAGCGTTTTTCGAGCACCTGCAGCCGGTCCGCGAGATCGCTGAGGCGCCGCAACTGTACCGCGTTCCTGCGCCATTCGCGATTCGGTTCGAAAGGATAAACGCCCGTATAGACGCCGGGCTTGTCGATCGACTTGGTGATGACCGTATGCGCGGAGATTTCGGCGCCATCGGCGATCGTAAGGTGGCCAGCGATTCCCGAAGCGCCACCGATCTTGCAGTAGCGGCCGATCCTTGCGCTGCCTGCAATGCCGACGCAGGCCGCAATCGCGGTGTGCGCGCCGATATGCACGTTGTGGGCGACCTGTATCTGATTATCGAGCTTGACCCCTTCTTCAATGATGGTGTCGTCCATCGCGCCGCGGTCGATCGTGGTATTGGCGCCGATTTCCACATCGGCGCCGATGATCACGCGTCCAATCTGCGGGATCTTGATCCACCGCCCGCCGTCCATCGCAATACCGAAGCCGTCGGCACCGATAACGGCACCGGAGTGGACGATAACCCGGTCTCCCAGCACGCAACGCGCGTAGATGGTGACACCGGCATGGAGTAGGACTCGGTTTCCGAGGCGTGCCCCATCGCCCACTATACATCCGGGACCCACTATGGCAGCGGCGCCGATCGTCGTCTCCCTGCCAATCACCGCTCGCGGTCCGATCTCGGCGTCGGGCGCGATCACTGCAGTGGGCGCCACTATGGCGCTGGGATCTACCCCGGCGACGGGTGCGCGAGGCGGGTTGAGCAGCGTGGAGACGCGTGCGAAGTAGGCGTACGGGTCATCGCAGATGATGCGTGGCAGCGTCGTGGTCTCGCGCATCGGCACGCCGAGCACCACGGCTGAAGCCCGCGTCGTCTTCAACTGCGGCAGATAACGGCGGTTCGCAAGAAACGAAACGGTACCGGCGGTTGCGCTCTCGAGCGTTGCCACCTGGTGCACACGGGTCGCGGGGTCGCCCACGACTTCACCGCCGAAACGATCGGCGATTTCGCGTAGCGTGTAGGTAATATGCTCGCTGCTGTTCATAGCGCGAAGGAGCGCCCGTTCCGCCCCCGCTGCGGGAGTTTGATGTGCGGTTGCGCCCGGCGCATGCGCGCGCGGCCTATTTGCCTTCGGCGAGCGCCTTCAGTACTTTGTCCGTAATGTCGATGCGCGGATTACGGTACACCGCTTCCTGCAGGATCAGATCGAATTTTTCCGCTTCCGCGATCTGCTTGATGACGCGGTTGGCGCGTTCGAACAGTGCAGCAAGTTCCTGGTTGCGCCGCAGGTTCAGGTCTTCGCGATATTCGCGTTGCATGCGCTGGAAATCGAGGCTCATGCGCGCCAATTCCTGTTCCTTCGAGCGGCGATCGCTTTCGCTCATCGTCATGGCTTCTTTTTCAAGCTGCGACTGCAGCGATTTGATCTGTGCTTCCCGGCGCTGCAACTCCTGTGCACGGGGGGCGAATTCCTTTTCGAGCTGCTTGCTGGCGCGCTCGGCCGGAACCGATTCACGGTTGACGCGCTCGGCATCGATAAACCCGATCTTAAGCTCCGCGGCCCCGGCCGCCGCAGTCGCCAGCGACAGCGCCAAAGCAGCAAGAATCGAGTAACAGTGCCTCAATGTAGCCTCCTGGCAGTTGTCCGACGAGCGCTTGTCCTTCCGCCCCGCCCGCTAAAACACACCGCCGATTGTGAACTGAAACGGCTGCTTGCGATCACCCGGCTCGGATGTCAGCGGGAGCGCCACGCTCACCTTGAGCGGGCCGAGCGGCGAAACCCATAGCACGCCGAGCCCTGTCGAGAATCGGAATTCGCCTGCATCGTACGTATCGCTCACCATCCCGCCGTCCACGAACGCGCTCATCCGCACTGAACGGTCTTTCTCCAGACCCGGGAACGGGAATAATAACTCAGCGTTGCCGACGAGCCTACGGCTGCCGCCCCGGGGATCGCCGTTAGTGTCTTTGGGACCGATCGTGAATGCCTTGAAGCCGCGCACCGAATTGACGCCCCCGGCGAAGAAGTTGCGGAAGAAGGGCAACGGTTTCCCGCCGTAGCCCTCGCCAAAGCCAGCCTCCCCATTCAGCATGAACGTGTAGCTTTGCGTCAGGGGAAAGTAGCGCTGGTACTGGTATGCGGTCTTGTAGTATTTCAGCGTACCGCCGGGCAAACCGAGTTCCCCGCTCACCTTGTGCAGCGAACCCGACGTGGGGTAAATCAGACTGTCGCGTCCATCGCGCGTCCATCCCACGGTGCCCAGCACGGTCGAGTTGTCATCACCGAATGTAGCCACGTAGTCCTTGTAAAACAGCGGGCTCTCGGGAAAGATCGTGATCTTCGTCTGCTCGTAGCCCAGCCCATAGTTGATGGTGTCGATTTCGGAGATCGGCACACCGAGCCGCACCGTCCCACCCAGGGTCTTCGTCTGATAGAAGCCAAGCCCGCTGTTCACGGCGTCCACTTCGCGCAGGTACACATCGAAACCCTGGCTTACGCCGTCCACTGTGAAGTACGGATCGGTGTACGAGAGCGCGTAGGTGGTATTGATTTTGCTCGTCCCGATCTGCGCGGTAACGTGCTTGCCGGACCCGAATATGTTCTGCTGGGAGACCGAACCGGATAATATGACGCCCTCGCCGCTGCCAAAGCCGGCACCGACCAGAATCACCCCCGTGGGTTTCTCGGCAACGGCGATGTTGACGTCGACCTGATCGGTCGTACCGGGCACGGCGGGCGTTTCGATATTGACTTCGGTGAAATAGCCCAGCTTGTCGATCCGACGCCGCGACAGGTTGATTTTATCCGCGGAGTACCATCCACCCTCGAACTGCCGCATTTCACGGCGGATCACCTCGTCGCGCGTCCGGTTGTTCCCCGCGATATTGATGCGGCGCACATAGACGCGGCGGCCGGGGTCGACGAAAAAGGTAAAGGCGACCTCGTGCTTGTCCTTATCGCGCTCGGGAATGGCGTTGACGTTCGCGAAAGCATAGCCTTCGTTGCCCAGGCGATCGGCGATCGCCTTTGTCGATTCGGTCAGGCGCGCCCGCGAGAACGTCTCTCCAGGCTTGACCTTGATCAACTTCAGCAGCTCCTCTTCCGGAATCAGCTTCTCACCCGCGACCTTGACTCCGGATACCGAATATTTTGGGCCTTCCGTGATGCTGACCGTGATATAGATATCCTTCTTGTCAGGCGTGATCGAGACCTGAGTCGAATCGATGTTGAATTCGAGATAGCCGCGGTCGAGATAGTGAGAACGCAACGTTTCGAGATCGGCGGAAAGTTTCTGGCGCGAGTACTGGTCCTGCTTGCTGAACCAGGTAAGCCAGCCCGGCGTGCGCAATACGAAAAGATCGACGAGATCCTTTTCCCGGAACGCGTTTGCGCCAATGACGGTGATCTGTCGGATCTTTGCGATCTCGCCTTCCTCGACGTTGAAGTTGATCGCGACCCGATTGCGTTCCAGCGGGGTTACCGTCGTGTTGATATTGACGGCATACATGCCGCGGCTCAGATACTGGCGCTTGAGTTCCTGCTCCGCGCGATCGAGCAGGCTGCGGTCAAAGATGCGGCCTTCCGCCAGTCCCACCTGGCGCAAGCCCTTCAGCACGGCATCTTTGTTGAATTCCCGCATGCCGGCGAAATCGATCTGCGCGACCGATGGACGCTCCTGAACCACGACCACCAGCACGCCGTTATCGACCTCCAGGCTGACGTCGCGGAAGAATCCCGTGGCGAACAGCGCGCGGATCGCCTGCGACGCCTTCTCATCGGTCATGGTGTCGCCGACTTTCACCGGCAGATAACTGAACACCGTACCGGCTTCGGTGCGCTGTATACCTTCGACTCGGATATCTTTGATGGTGAAGGGTTCGATCGCTTCGGCTGGAACCGCACCAAGCGCCACCAACAACACGACAAGTCGGAGAAACACCATCAATTAGCCGCTTATGAGCCGGTTTATGTCGTTATAAAGTGCAAAAGCCATCAAAGTGAACAACAACGCCACGCCGACGTGCTGCCCGATTTCGATGGCCCGCTCCGATACCGGACTGCCTTTTATAATTTCGACCATATAATACATCAAATGCCCCCCGTCCAATAACGGGATCGGCAGCAAGTTGAGCACGCCCAAGCTGATACTGATCAGCGCGAGAAAGAGCAGGTACGCCACCCATCCGCTTTGAGCGGTCTGGCCGGCATAGTCGGCGATGGTAATCGGTCCGCTCAAGTTCTTGAGCGAAACTTCGCCGACGATCATCTTGCCGAGCATCTTCAGTGTGAAGATCGAGGTATCCCACGTTTTCTCCAGCGCACGGCTGAAACTTTCGACGAATCCGTAGCGCACTTCGGTGGTGAGCTCAGCCATCATGCCGCGATCCACGAGCGGTGCAGCGCCGATCTTGCCGGTCTCGCGGCCCGCTTCCTGCACGGCGCCCGGTGTAATCCGAACCGCCGGCAGCATCCTGCCGTCGCGCTCGATCTGCACGCTCAAGCTTTTCCCCGGATTTGCACGCACTCGTTCCACGACCTGGTCCCATCGCGTGATGGCCTCACCATCGATTGCGACAAACTCGTCGCCGCGTCGTAAGCCGGCGCGTTCCGCCGCGCCGCCACTGATCACTTCCCCGATCACGGGCTTGATCACCGGGCGGTAATAGCTGAATCCGGCCGCGCGAATGAAGTCGCTGTCGAGCTGATCGACGCCCAGCCCCGACAAATCCAGCTGACGCCATGCGATTTCGCCTTTCTCATTGCGTACTTCAACGCGCACCCGGTCGTCCTTGCGCACGGCGTGCTGCAGCAGCACCCAGCGCGCGTCCTGCCATGTCGCGACGGGCTCGTCCCCGATTCTCACGATCGTTTCGCCGCTCACGAAGCCCGCGCTCGCGGCCGGTGTGTCGGGCGCGACCGGTCCCACCACCGGCTTGAGTCCCGGCACCCCGTGCAGGAACAGGATCCAGTAAAACAAAATGGCGAGGAGGAAATTGGCCGTCGGACCGGCCACGACAATCGCATAGCGCCGGTATACGGACTGGCGGTTGAATGCACGCGGCAAATCTTGGGGTGCAACGCGACCTTCGCGTTCATCGACCATCTTGACGTAGCCGCCAAGCGGAAATGCGGCGATCACCCACTCGGTACCATCGCGCCCGAACGTTCTGCGCCACAGCGGCGTGCCGAAACCCACGGAGAAGCGGAGCACCTTCACGCCAAGCAAACGCGCGACCAGGTAGTGTCCGAACTCGTGGATCACGATCAGCAGACCGAGGGCCACGACGAAGGCGAGCACCGTGATGAGAAAATTCATGGGTTCAGATTTACCTAGGATTGCACGAGCGCGGCACGCGCGGCGGTCTTGACACCGCTCGTGCTCAACCAACGTTCGGCGTACGTGCGCGCTTCGCGGTCGGCATCGAGCACGTCGTCAAGCGTCCGTAGAGCTCGCAATGAATGGGCTGCCAGCACACTCTCGATCAGGACCGGGATGCGGGTGAAGGGCAGCCGTCCGGCGAGAAAATTTTCCACGGCGATTTCGTTCGCGGCGTTGAGCGCCGTAGGCGCACTGAGCCCTGCCCGCAACGCGGCATAAGCGAGCCGCAGGCAGGGAAAACGCTCCAGGTCCGGCGGTTCGAAATGTAGCGCGCCGATGCGCGCCAGATCCAGAAATTCGACGCCGGCCGCAATACGTTCGGGATAGCCCAGCGCGTAGGCGATCGGCGTGCGCATGTCGGGATTGCCGAGCTGGGCGATGACGGATCCGTCGATATACTCCACCAATGAATGAATCACGCTCTCGGGATGGATCAGGACTTCGATACGCGCCGCTTCCACCTGGAACAGCCAGTGCGCCTCGATCACTTCGAGTCCTTTGTTCATCATCGTGGCCGAGTCCACCGAAATCTTGCGGCCCATGACCCAGTTCGGATGCGCGCACGCCTCGTCAGGCGTAACGTGTTCCAGCCGGTGGCTGGGCGCGTCACGGAACGGGCCACCGGAGGCCGTGAGAAGTAAACGGCGTATGCCGGCTGCATCGGGCTTACCGGAATAGCCCTGCGGCAATGCCTGGAATATCGCGTTGTGTTCGCTGTCGATCGGCAGAAGTGTCGCACCGCTTCGCTGTACCGCTTCCGTCAAGAGCGGTCCGGCGGTGACCAGCGATTCCTTGTTGGCCAGCAGGACTCTCTTTCCCGCCCGGGCCGCTGCAAGGGTCGGACGCAGACCCGCGATGCCCACGATGGCGGCCATCACGGTGTCGACCCGGGGCAGGCTTGCCGCATGCTCCAGGCCGTCGGGGCCGCAAAGCACGGCACAGTCGATTCCGCTGCGCCGGATTCGGCGCTCCAGATCGGCCGCGGCGCTCGGATCCAGCATCACCGCGAACTGCGGCTTGAATTTGCAGCATTGTTCGTAAAGCAGATCGGTGTGATTGCGCGCCGTCAGCGCCACTACGCGAAACGCTTCGGGGTGGCGCGAAACGACGTCGAGCGTATTGACGCCCACACTGCCGGTGGATCCCAGAATGGCGAGATGCTGCTTGACGGCCATGATTACAGAAACCCCGGGCGATTGAAATAATGAAACCACAACGCGGCAAGCGGCATGCTGGCAGTCAATCCGTCGATGCGGTCCAGTATGCCGCCGTGACCGGGCAGGAGTTTGCCGCTATCTTTAACGCCTGCCTGCCGCTTCATCCACGATTCGAAGAGATCGCCTTGCACGCTCATTGCGGTTACAGCCGCGAACAGCAAGACTCCGCCGACCGCATCGCGCAACGGTCGATCCCCGCCGAATATCGACCACAGCACCGAATAATACACCGCCACTGCAGCACACGCGCCGATCACGCCTTCCCAGGTCTTGCCGGGACTGATCCGCGGCGCAAGATGATGCCGCCCATAGCGACGGCCGACGAGGTAAGCGGCGGTATCAGCCACCCAGACGATGGCAAGCATCCCGATGAGCTCGGCAGGAGATCGCTGCAGCATTGTGAGCGCAAGCCAGGTGGGCACCAGAACGAGCCAGCCCACCACCCCGAGCGCAAACCGGTTTCGCAGCGGGCGCCAACTTCCCACGAGCCAGCCCGATACGACCACAAGCCAGAAAGCAACGGCAGTCCAATACAAGATCACGTGCAGTGCAGTGGCTTGTATATCGATCAGCAATAACACCGCGGATACCGTCACGATGACGGTGAAGAACCATCGGCCTGCTGCACCATAATGGGCGAGCGCCGCCCATTCGAAGCTTGCAATACAGAGTCCGAGCAAGAGGAAAGCAGCCCAAAGGCCATTGGGCAGCAGAAGGAGTGC
>DATFGD010000188.1:0-3732 GCA_035249725.1 Burkholderiales bacterium | reverse complement strand
GGCAATCAGTGCCGTGTTCTCCGCGATCGTTTCGCCGACCGCTTGCGCCATTTCGAGCTGGAAGGGGCGCGCGCGAAAATCCCCTATGGCCGCAGCGAGCGGGCCGTGTTCGGAAAAAAGCCTGTCGATATCGGACACGCTCCGCAGTTTAGCTTGTGCCACGAGGTCTGACCATGTTGTTCCGGTATCATGAACGCCTCGCTACGGATAACGCGCAGCTCAATGTAAGGATTACGGGGACTGGGTCGCCTAATGCGTGCGGGTCGCATTCTATTCTCATAAGGGCACGACTTTGAGGAGCATCGTTGTGGCGAAATCCATCATCGTATTCGTGATCGGCGCTCTGCTCGGTACTGCCGCCGGATTCGCGCTCGGCATTTTTGTCTATCCGTATATTTTCCTCGCGGACATCGTGGCGACCGAACGCCTGGAGGCCGGCGCACCGAAGAAACTCGTCGCAACGGGCATGTTCATCCACGCCAATCCGTCCGATCCCATCCATTACGGCAGGGGCAACGTGAAGGTATTCGAGAATCTGGTGTTTCTCGAATCCGACTTCGAGGTGGGGCCCGGGCCGAAATTCCACGTCTATCTCGTCCCGGAGAAAAATGTCACGCCCTCCACGGAGGTCGCACGCACCATGTATGTCGATCTGGGTCGTTTGAAGGCCTTCAAGGGCAGTCAGAATTACCCGATACCCGCCGGCGTGGATCTCTCCCGTTACGGCAGCGTCGTGATCTGGTGCGAGCAGTTCGGCGTGCTGATATCACCCGCTACGCTGAAGCGCGCGTGATCGCAGGCGCACACCGCTTCTGAAATGAAAGAGGGGTTCATCTTCTGGGAAGAGCCCCTTCGGCTGGTTTGCGTAGCTGCGCCTGACGCGATCGCGTCCCGGCTCGCGTCCTCTTTAGGCAAGGGGCCGTTTCGGGGCGGCAATCGCCTGGTCGGAACCGTCCACGATTACCGCTTTCGGGTGTGGCAGAAGAACCTGCTCAGCCCGGACAGCGTCGAATGCGTGGGTGTAATCGGCCCGGCGGCTGAAGGGTCGATCATCGAAGGCACACTGCAGTACAAGCTCGCCACCCGGATCCAGTTTGCAGGCGGGCTCCTGCTCGGCGTCATACTGGCCGGAACCGGTTTTATACAAAAGCTTACCGGCCCCGAGAGCCCGTTCGCGGCCGTAGGATTCATCATTCTCGGCGTGATGCTCGTCTGGATCTACTCGAGCGCCAGGATGAAAAGCGAGCAGATTCGCTTCATCCGGGAAAAACTCGAAGAAGTCGTCTGCGGCTGAAATCGGCTGTTTCCCGAAGTCTCCGTGGCAGTCTTATTCGATTGTGCATCATGACGTTATCATGTACATTGAAAGCATGAGATTAAGTCTCGGCCTGCTCATGCTCGTCACCCTTGCGGGATGCGCGTACCGCGGTTCGGACGAGCGCGCGCCGATCGAACCGCAAGGTATCGTCGCTTTGGAGCGCGAGGTCGAGCCGCGGAACGAGCTGATATTGCGGGCCCTCGGCATGGTGGGCGTGCCGTATCGATTCGGAGGAAGGTCTCCGGATACCGGATTCGACTGCAGCGGGCTCGTGCACTACCTGTACGGCGAAGTGCTCGGGGTTGCGTTGCCCCGTCGCGCGCAGGACATGAGCCGGATTGGCGAGAGGGTCCATCGCCAGGATCTCGCGCCAGGGGACCTTGTCTTTTTCGATACGCTGCGCGAGCCCTACTCCCACGTCGGGATTTATCTGGGGGAGGGTCGCTTCCTGCACGCGCCGAGCAGCGGCGGGCACGTCGAAATCGTCACTTTGACAGATCGTTACTGGCATCGGCGCTACAACGGAGCACGCCGGGTGGCGTACTGAACGAGTACCGCCGCTCGGCTTTGGACGTTTTCTGAGGGACGGGCTGGATACGGAGGGCATCGACGAACGTGGCCGGTCGTCAAGAGCGCACCGCTCGACAATCCCGCGCTCGCCTCGCTCGGAACCTTCAAAGCCGACACGCTAAATATCGCGGCACTCGGCAAGAACCAGACGCTGGCCCAGAAAATTTTCGACCGCGTCGGTTACAAGTGATGCGAAATCACGGCGGTCCATTGCGGGTTCGCAGCATCATTCTGGACAGCACCATCATGGGCAGGAGGCCCGCGGCGACGATGGTGAGCGCCGCCGTCGAGGCTTCCGTCAAACGCTCGTCGGAGGCAAGATTGAAAGCCTGAACGGCGAGCGTGTCGAAGTTGAAGGGGCGCATCACAAAAGTCGCCGGCAATTCTTTCATCACGTCTACGAACACCAGCAATCCGGCGATCAGTGCGCTGCGCCACAGCAACGGGGCGTGGACTTTAAGCAGCGTCGCCGTTGGACCCAGTCCCAGCGAGCGCGCAGCGCTGTCCATGCTGGGCGTGATTTTCGCCAGCCCCGCCTCGACCGTCTGCAGCGAAATGGCGAAAAAACGGACGAGGTAGGCGTAGATCAGCGCCGCAATGCCACCGGTCAAGAGCAGGCCCACGGCATGCCCGGTGAGAGACTCGATGGCGGATGCGAGCGCGTGGTCGATCCGCGTCACCGGAATGAGCACGCCGACTGCGATCACGGCCCCCGGAACTGCATAACCCAGCCCCGCAACCCGGTTCGAAGCGCGGACCACGCGGCTGCGCGTCATGCGGGCCGCATAACCCACCATCAATGCAAGCACGACAGCCAGCGCGGCCGTGAGCGTAGCGAGCGTTACGGTGTTGAAGGTCAGTTCGAGGTAACGCGGGCCAAATTGCGCGTCGCCCGAGGTGACCGCCATCTGCAGCAGGATACCCGCCGGCAGAAAGAAACCGAGAACCAGCGGCACCGCGCTCGCGACGAACGCGAGTGAGGCCTTGAATCCGCGCAGGCGATAGGGATAGGCGACGCGTTGCCGGTGCGAGACATTGTGAAAACTGGCGCGTCCGCGTGTCGCGCGTTCGGTCAGCAGCACCAGAAACACGAATCCGAGCAACATCGCCGAGAGCTGCGCCGCCGCGACGTGATCGCCCAGCGAAAACCAGGCGCGATAAATTCCAGTCGTGAAAGTATGCACGCCAAAGTAGGCGACGGTACCGAAGTCGGCCAGCGTCTCCATGAGCGCGAGCGCCGTGCCGGCGACGATCCCCGGACGCGCCAGCGGCAGGGCGACGCGCAGGAAAGTGCCCCAAGGGCCGTATCCGGAAATGCGGGCCGCTTCCAGCATGCTTTCCGACTGCTCGAGAAATGCCGCGCGTGCAAGAAGGTACACGTACGGGTAAAGCACGAATGCGAGCATCGCCATTGCGCCCGGCAACGACCGCACATCGGGAAACCAGTAATCGCCCGGGCCCCACCCGGTCCACACCCGCAGCGCGCTTTGGACCGGCCCAGCGAATTGCAAAAAATCGGTGTAGGCATAGGCCATCACGTATGCCGGCATCGCCATCGGCAACAGCAATGCCCACTCCAGTATCCGGCGGCCGGGAAAGCGGCACATCGTGGTGAGCCATGCGGTCGTAATGCCGATCGTGATGACGCCGTAAGCAACCCCCAACATCAATCCAAGCGAGTTGAACACATAGTCGGGAAGCACCGTTGCCGCGAGATGCGCCCATGTCCCCTCGCTCGGAACGAAAACGTTGAGGAGAACGACGACGGCAGGGACCGCGAGCAGCACCGCCAATACCACGGCGAGCCATGTGAGCGGCGCCGGGCGCCCAAACCGCAGCGGTCC
>DATFGD010000187.1:0-2152 GCA_035249725.1 Burkholderiales bacterium | reverse complement strand
ACCGGCACGCGCGCGGGCGTCTCCATCGCCGATCTCACCGCCGGCATGTACTGCGCCTACGGCGTCATGCTCGCGCTCCGCGTCAAGGAGCGCACGGGCGAAGGCCAGCAGGTCGACATTTCGATGCTGGAAGGCCAGCTCTCATTGCTCGGCACCTCGATCGCGAATTACTTCGCGAACGGCGAAGTGCCGAAACCCATGGGCACCGCGTATCCGGTCGTCGTCCCCTACCAGACCTTCCACACCAAGACGCGCGATCTCGCGCTGGCGATCGCAGGCCAAAAGATATGGCGCATGTTCTGCCCGGCCATCGGCTGTCCGGAACTCGTGGACGATCCGCGTTACCGCACCACGACCGACCGCATGAAGAATCGCGACAGCCTGATCCCAACGCTGCAAAAGGTATTTCTCACTCGTAGCTACGAGGAATGGGAGCCGCTATTGCTCGAGAACGACATTCCGGTCGGCGCGATCAACAACCTCGCGCAGGTGGTCGAGCACCCGCAGATCGAGGCACGGCATTCACTGATCCAACTGGAGCATCCCCGGGTGGGCAAAGTCCGGGCGGTCGGGAGTCCGGTGCGGCTTTCCCGGACGCCGGCCCGCGTGCGCACCCCCTCTCCCCTGCACGGCCAGCACACCCGCGAAGTATTGCGCGAAGTGCTGGGCATGACGCCCGACGCCATTGCGGCGCTCGAATCGTCAGGCGTGGTGGCGGTCCCGTCGCCGGCGGGTGAGTAGAACCCCGGATATCGCTGAAACACGGCTGGCGGGCGCCAGGCGCCTGCCGTAAACTTCACCTCCCGACACGTTCTGGTCGCTGTTTTCCTATCTCTCGAAAGGAGACGCAATGGAAGTGCAAACCGGCAGTCCTGCCCCCGACTTCACTCTCGCAACCCATACCGACCAAAAGCTGTCACTCGCGAGCTTCCGCGGCCGGCCGACGGTGGTGAGCTTCCTGCCGTTCGCCTTCACCGGTGGGTGAAAGAATCAAGTCAGCGGGTTCCGTGCGAACTACGATGAATTCAAGAAGCTGAACGTTGAAATCCTGCAAATCAGCGCCGACCCGGTGCCGAGCCTGAAGGCCTGGGCCGAGCAGTTGGGCGGGCTGCCCTTCCCGCTCCTTTCGGACTACTGGCCGCACGGCGCGATCGGCAAGGCGTACGGCGTCTTCAACGACGAACGCGGCATGGACAAGCGATCGGCGTTTCTGGTCGATGCCGGCGGCATCATCCGCTTCGCAAAGGTCTATGAACCGGGCACGATTCCGGAAAGCAAGGATCTGCTCGAGCAGTTGCGCAAGATGTAACGCGACTCATGCCATGCCAATGCTACAAGCCCGGCCATAAGCGGCCGGGCTTTTTTGTGCAATCAGACAGGAGAACAGAATGAGAGGCAATGCGATGACGTTGTTGGGCGCCGCGTTTGTGCCGGCACTCGTGTGCGGCGCGCTTGGTCTTGCGATGGCTTCCGCTGCTTCGGCGCAGCAAGCGCCGGGCGCCCAGCCGGCGCCCAAGCCGATCTCCGAAAAAGAAAAGGCGCGACGCGCCAAGATGGGCGGCTATAAGCCGGAGCGGATGAAGAACCCGAACCTCACCACCAATCCGGCCAGAATGACGATCACCCCGGCAGAGGAGATCCCGCTCAAGGACATCAAAGTTCCGCCCGGCTTCGAGGTCGAAATCTGGGCGCACGGCATGCCGGGTGCGCGCATGATGGCGCGCGGCGACAAAGGCACGGTGTTCGTCGGCACGCGCGCCATCGGTCGCGTCTACGCGGTGATGGACAAGGACGGCAAGCGTACTTCCAAGATCATCGCCGAGAAGATGACCCAGCCGAACGGCGTGCTGTTCCACAACGGCGCGCTCTACGTGGCGGCAATCAACAAGGTGATGCGCTACGACAACATCGAGGCAAATCTGGAGAACATCCCGACACCGGCGGACATGACCGACGCCTTCAAGCTTCCGCCGGATGTCCATCACAACTGGAAGTTTCTGGCACTGGGCCCGGACAAGAAGATTTATTTTCAGGTCGGCTCCCCCTGCAACATCTGTGAGATCAATACCGGCATGCACGGTCAGATCCGGCGCTACAACCTCGACGGCACGGGGATGGAGATCGTCGCGCGCGGCGTGCGCAACAGCGTCGG